>NZ_DASVYD010000046.1:0-48085 GCF_036392335.1 Vitreimonas sp. | reverse complement strand
CGCGGCCGGCGTCGGCGCAGGCGCTTGGGTCGCGGCCGGTCGCGGCGTCGCCGGCTGCGGCAGCGAACTGGGCGCTGCGGGGGCTGGCGCCATCGTTTCGCGGCCGATCACGGCCACGGACGAAGCGGCGTTGAGCGGCGGGCCCGCATCCTCTTCAGCCGCCGTCTCCTCTGGCGGCGCCACGCCAACGAAGGGGATCAAGCGCACGAAATCGATCGGCTGTTGCGCGGCGGCAAGCGCAACCCGCCAGGAGCCATCGCCCTGCCGACGCGCCACGCCGACCGGAATACCACGCGGATAAAGGCCGCCATCGCCGGAGGTGATGATCCGCTCGCCCTCGCGCAGGCTCTGCGCGCCGACGATGAAATCCAGGCGCGGCGCTTGCAGCTGGTAGGGGTACATCACCAATTCAGGCGGCCGGGTCGCTTGCCCCGCCAGAACCGCGCGTACGCGCGAAGCCTCGCCCATCACTGGGATGCGAGAATTATAATCATCGAGCATCAGCACGCGAGATGAGCGCTGGCCTACCGACACAACGCGGCCAATCAGACCGTTCTCGTTCAGTGCGATGTAGCCCGAGCGCACGCCGTGGTCGGCTCCGGCATTGGCGACCAGCGTCCGCGTGAACGGGCCGCCGCTGTCGAGCACCAATTGCGCGGCGATCGAACTCTCGATGTCGGCGCCCTGGCCAAACGCATCGTCTGGCATCCGCAACAGCGCCTCATAGCGAGCGTTGCGCTCCGCTAGACGCTCGGCCAATTCGCGCCACGCCTGCAATTCGCGGTTCTCGCGCTCCAACACTTCAATGCGGTCCGTGGCGCTCCACATGCCGCCAAGCCGCTGGAAGAAATTCTCGCCTGCGCGTGCAGGACCGGTGGCCACGCGCCCTGCAGCCGCGGCGCCATCGTCGACGGCTTGCTGCGCGCCGCCTTCGCCCGGCATCCGCCCATTCTGCACGGCGACGAGGACCACTGCGCCGACGCCAAGCGCCACCGCAAGCAAAACGCCCGCGGGAATGCGACGCCCGCCGCCCGCACGTCGCACACTGCTTCTGCGTCTAGCCACGAATGGACGCCCTTTGCTTCAGCGCGGGAGCTTTAGACTTCTTCGGTCAGCAACCGCCGCGCTTCGGACGAGTTTATGGTCTCCAGCGCGATTCCGCAGCCTTTGACCACACAGCGCAGCGGATCATCCGCAACCGAAACGCGGATCGAAATACGTTCCTGTAAAACCGTGTCGAGATTACGGAGCAGCGCACCGCCGCCCGTCAGCATCAGGCCGTGATCATAGATGTCGGCGGCCAATTCCGGCGGCATTTGCTCGAACGCTTGACGCACAGCGTCGACAATCCGGGTAACGGGTTCCGCGAGCGCATCGGCCACCATCGCCTCGGTGACGATGATCTCCTTCGGCACGCCTGAAAGATTGTCGCGGCCCTTGATCGGCATCGACATGCCCTGGCCGTGGTCCGGCGCCTTGGCGGTGCCGATTTCCTTCTTAATGCGCTCGGCCGTGCTGTCGCCGATCATCAGATTTTCCTGGCGGCGCAGATATTGGATGATCGCCTCATCCATCTTGTCGCCGGCTTCCCGCAGCGAGCGCGACCAGACCAGGCCGCCCAGCGAAAGCACGGCGATTTCCGTCGTGCCGCCGCCGATATCCACCACCATGCACCCCGACGGATCGTCGATTTGCAGGCCAGCGCCGAGCGCTGCGGCCACCGGTTCTTCGATCAGTTTCACGCGCCGCGCGCCCGAGGCCTGCGCGCTCTCCAGAATGGTACGGCGCTCAACCGGCGTCGCGCCCGTCGGCACGCAAATGACGATCTGCGGCGAAATCAGCGCCGGGCGCGGCAGCACCTTGCGGATGAATTGCTTGATCATCTCCTCGGCCACGTCGAAATCGGCGATGACGCCGTCGCGCAGCGGGCGGATGACTTCCATATTGCGGTGGGTCTTACCGAGCATGGTCTTCGCTTCGGAGCCCACGGCGTAAACCACCTTGCGGCCGCCTTCATTAACGTACGCCACCACCGACGGCTCGTCCAAAACGATGCCACGGCCCTTCACGTGGATCAGCGTGTTCGCGGTCCCGAGATCAATCGCCAAATCCGGCGCAACAAGACCGAACATATTGCCGAGCATGCCTATGAAACCCTCGCCGCTGAGTACCCGCCGAATCGGCCCTGAACAGGACTTAATGCGGCAAGCTTAACAATCTTGAGACGGCGGCAACCATGTGGCTGCAGTAGGGGCGATGGGGCGCAATACGCAGGGAACACACAACGTTCCCGCGTCCTGCCGCCGAACCGCCCCCGTCGCCGACGGATTGCACTTGCCGCGATGTTGAAGGCGATGCAAGGGCCACGCCGCGCGTCATCGCTTCGCCATGTTAATTGCGGCAAAGACACACTTGGCTGCCGGACTGGCGCGCGCGCTTGCGGCGACCGTTGCGGCGCCCGATTATTTGGAACGGGGCGGCGGAACCCGGGCGGGGATTTTCTTGGTCATCAAGGCGTTAAGACTCCTGGCTGCGGCCTTGTTCGTGGCCTTTGCGGTACCGGCGGCGGCGCAAACCAGCGTCGACGAAGCCGAACGCGGGATCGTGCGCGTTGTCGTCATCCTGCAAACCAGCGAAGGCCGTATGCTCTACGGGTCCGGTTCCGGCTTTGTGGTCGGCCCGAACCTGATCGTGACGAATGCGCACGTGGTCGCGCCCGCGCGCCAACGCGCGGAATACGGCGTCGCCATCGTCCCGCCTGAAGGCGACGGGCTCATTCCCGCGACGATCATTCGCTACTCGCCACTGTCCGAGCTGGCGCTGCTTGAGGTGCGGGGCGGTCCTGATCTGCCGGCCCTCACGATATCCACAGTCGAACCGCATCCCGGCGACGGCGTCGTGGCGCTCGGCTACCCGGATGTGGATTATCAGGGAACCTCCGGTTCGGACTTGCTGCGCCCGTCACCGCCGTCGCGCACCTCGGGCCAAATCGCGTCCTTGCGCGACCGCGCCCCCACGGGGGACGAAATCCCCACCATCAATCACCAGGCCGTCATCTCCTCGGGCTCTTCGGGCGGACCGCTTTTGGACGAATGCGGCCGCGTCATCGGCGTCAATTCCTGGCATGTCTCGGGACAGGACACGCGCGAGACGCGCGGCGTCTCCACCCGCGCCGTCCAATTGCTCCAATTCTTGGACGAAGCCGGCGTCAGCCCCACGCTGAGCGACGAGCGTTGCCTTTCCTTTACGGAGCGGATCGAAGCCGAGCGCGCCCAAACGATCCAGGCGTTGCAGGAGCAGAACGAAGAATTGGCCTCGAAACTCGAGACCGCCGACCGCCTGACTCGCATCGCTGTCGTCATTCTGATCGGCGGCACGTTGGCGCTGTTCGTGGCGGTGTGCGTCCTGGGCGCGTTCGTGCTCTCGACCCGCCGCCGCAACGGCCACGCCGCCGCTGCGCATCCCGACCATCCGCAGATCCACCACGATCCCGAACCGTTCGAGGCGCCGCATCGCAAGCGCCACGGCGTCCTGGCGATCATGGGCGCGGCGGCCATCGCCGTGATCTTGATCGTTGCGGTCGGAATCGCCCTCTTGCGCATGGGCAGTCAGGGCGGTGAGAGCGCGCAAATCGCGATCGCACCGGAATTCAGCGGCTCCATCGTCTGTACGCTCGATCGCGCCGCCAGCACCGGCGCGCAAGGCGTCTCCGATATGAGCTTCACCGCCAGCGGCAATCTGTGCGTCAACGAACGCACGCTCTACGCTCCACTCGACAATGGCGCCCGTTATCGCCGCGCCATCGTGCTCGGCGAAGCCCGCGCACTCGACATTCTCACGATTGATCCAAACACCGGCGAATTCCTGCGCGAGCGCTACCCGCTCGACGACCAAGCGTTCGCGGCCGCCAACGAAGCGGTATCGAGTTCAGCCGCGGGGCGCGGCTGCCAAGGCGATCCGCAGATCGTCGCCACCCGCAACGAGACGCTGATGCAATTCGCCCAAGGCGAACCTAGCCAGCGCCTCGTCTGGCATTGCGAAGCGCGCAATTAATTACGGCGTCGCGGCCGCCGGCGCGTCCGGATACGCGACGCGCCAGACGATGTTGCCGGCGTCATCAGCAACCAGCAGCGCACCGGTTTGATCCATCGCGACGCCGACAGGCCGGCCTTGCGCTTCGCCACGCGCATTGAGGAAACCGGTCAGGAAATCCTCCACCTGGCCACTCGGACGCCCATTCGCGAACGGCACGTACGCCACGCGATAACCAACGGGCTCGCTCCGATTCCAGGAGCCATGTTGGCCAATGAACGCGCCGTTCCAATAACGCTCCGGCAGCGCATCATGCTGGTAGAAGAACAGGCCGAGCGAGGCCGTGTGTGCGCCCAGCGCATAATCCGGCGTCAGCGGTTCGCGCAGGCGCACGTTCGCTGGAATCTCCACCCGCTCATCGCGGTTCGCACCCCAATAATAATACGGCCAGCCATAGAAGCCCCCATCCTGCACGCTGGTCATGTAGTCTGGCACAAGATTGTCACCGAGCATGTCACGCTCGTTAACCGCGACCCAAAGCGCGTTGGCGTCGCCGCCGCTCCAGCCCATGCCGACAGGATTGCGCAAGCCCGACGCGAACACGCGCGCTTCCGATCCATCCGGATTCA
The DNA here is from genome assembly GCF_036392335.1 of Vitreimonas sp. Taxonomy (NCBI): domain Bacteria; kingdom Pseudomonadati; phylum Pseudomonadota; class Alphaproteobacteria; order Hyphomonadales; family Hyphomonadaceae; genus Vitreimonas; species Vitreimonas sp. Next base: position 43,424 of record NZ_DASVYD010000046.1, on the reverse strand, counting down.
TTTCCCAAATGGCGGCGCGGCCCTCTTCGATCTCCATGCCCTGGTCCGCGATGTTCGTCACCGAACCCACCGCGACATAAATCTTCGAGCCGTCCGCGTTGGCGATCAGATTGCGCGTCCAATGGCCGTTGCCGCCCGCGTGGTAGGGCAGCTCCAGCACCACTTCGCCGGCGCCTTCGACGCGCGTCGCGCCCTCAATGTAGGGGAAACGCACCACGGCGTTGGTGTTGCCAACATAGAAATAACCGCCCACCAGAACCATGCCGAAGGGCTGGTTCAGATCCTCGGCGAACACGTGCGTTTCGTCGACATCGCCATCCTTGTCGCTGTCGCGAAGCAGGGTGATACGATCGGCGCTAACTTCAGGCGCGCCACCGCGGCGCATCATCATGTTGGCGATCCAGCCCTGCAGACCGCCGCCGCGCGTCGGCGTGGTTGAACTCTCCGCGACCAGCACATCGCCATTCGGCAGCAGATAGATCCAGCGCGGGTGATCCAGTCCCTCAGCATAGCGTGTCACGACGAAGCCTTCCGGCGCCGTGGGCGCCGCGCCATCCGGCCAACCGACGGCGCGCGGGACATTGATGGTAGGCAGGCCGCCGCTCGCGGGCGGCGGCAATTGCGGATCAGAGCCATAGGCGAGATCGGCCGGCGGCGCGGGCTGCGCGCAAGCGGCGATCGACACAAGAAGGGCGGCGAGAACAAGCTGCTTCATGCGCGCCAATCTAGAGCGTTTCACGAGCAGGTCGAGCAACACCGCGCCAGACAGGCGTCTAATCAGCTGCCGCTCTGCGGACGCAGCCATTTGCGTACGATGACCGCCACCACGATCCACAGAGCAATCGCCACGGCGCCAGCGATCGCGGCCGAGCCCCATTCGCCTTCGAGCGCGTCCATGATGCCGTCGCCGGCGAACGCCACGATCGCGGTCTTCGGCAGCACGCCCAACGCCAAACCGCCGATAAAAGCCCAGAAACCGACCCGCGCCGCGCCAAACGCCATGTTCACGACCACGAACGGCGCAGTCGGCACGAAGCGCACGATTAAGCTCGCCAGAAAGCCGTTCTTGCCCATGAAACGGGTGAAGCGCCCGCCCGTCGCGCCGCCGAAGCGCCTCTGCGTCGCGCCGCTGGCGAACCGCCCCGTGTAATAGGTGGCCGCGCCTGACACGATCGTGGCGATCCAGGACCACCAGAAGCCCTCCTCGGGCCCGAACGCCACCACGCAAGCGCCGATCAGAACGATCTGCGGCGCGCCGACATAAGCAGTCAGCACAAACACCAGGATCGTGACCGGCAGGCCCAAATGGGTGCGGCGCGCTTCCCCCAGTGTGCTGTCGATAAAGGCCTCGATCTCGGCCCCATAATAGAGGCGACCGATCACGAGCATTGCCGCCACGATGACGACCATGCCGATAGACACCGCGACCGCCCGCCAGGCGCGCGCGTCCATGTTGTTCACAAAGTCCGCGAACCTCGCCGACAAACCTTGCGGCGCCGCAGGGGGCACCTCGGGCTCTATCTGGTCTTCAGGCGGCTCGGTCATTGGCCCCGCCTCTCGCCTGCCGGCGCGGCGGGGTCAAGCGGTCGCGCTCAGGCAGCGCGGCGCTTCAACAACGCCCCCATCGCGTCGGCCCGCACGGCTGCGGCGCGGCGCTTCGGCTTGGCGACCTCGGCTTGGGGGATTTCCATGTCATTCATGCGCGGTTTCAAGGACTTGATCAGATCCTCTTCGACGCGCCGACGATCCACCTCGTCGCGGATCGGCCCGAGCACGTAACGCTCGGTCGCGCCATAATACCAATAGGCCCTCCCCCACTTCTCGTGGCCTAGCAGCCGCGAGCGCAGGTCAGCGGCCTTGCCCACGTAGAGCGCTTCCAGGAAGAACACCCAGCGTCGGCGCACGAAAATGTAGATACCGCCCACACCTTCTGGCGGCAGACCCTTCTTCGTCAGCACGCATTTGAACCGGTAGCGTTGGCCGCTTTTGCCACGCCACGAATGCGCGCCGAATAGGAACATGGGCCTCTCCTTGTGAGGCGGCGACGCTCGGCCCCGAATCGTAAACGCGCGATTAACCGATTGCGGCAGGCCGGGGACGGTTTTGCGCCCGCGCAATTCCCGCCCCCGACGCGCTTGCTAGCCCGGGCGCCGTCGCCCGCTTGAGAGCGTCGGCATTCGGAGGCAAACACATGGCCATGGCCCTCGACGCACTGCCCACCCTCACGATGCATGACCGCCGCGCGAAGCCAGAGGCGTTCGCCAAGGCCATGGGCGAGAGCTATGCCGAATACGGCTTCGCGGTGGTCCGCGACCATGGCCTGGACCCCGCTCTTATCGATCGCGCCCTCGCTGCGACCAAAGCCTTCTTCGCGCTGCCCGAAGATGTGAAGCGCCGCTACCACGTCCAAGGCGGCGGCGGCCAACGCGGTTATGTGCCGTTCGGCGTCGAAGCGGCGAAAGGCGCCGATAAAGTCGATCTCAAGGAATTCTGGCACGTCGGTCGCGAACTGCCCGCCGGCCACCGCTACCGCGCTGAGATGCCGGAAAACCTCTGGCCCGCCGAAATCGAAAATTTCGAGCGCGACGTCTATGCGCTCTACACCGCGCTCGACAGGCTTGGCCTCGAATTGCTCGGCTCAATCGCGACCTTCCTCAAGCTGCCGGAGAATTTCTTCGAAGCGCCGGTGAAGGACGGCAATTCAATCCTGCGCCTCCTGCACTATCCGCCGACGCCGCCGAACCCCGAAGGCATCCGCGCCGAGGCGCACGAAGACATCAACGTCATCACGCTCTTGCTCGGCGCCGAGGAGGCGGGCCTGCAATTGCTGACGCGCGAAGGCCAATGGCTCGACGTCGCACCGCCCGAGGGGGCCCTCGTTGTGAACATCGGCGACATGCTGCAACGCCTCACCAATCACGTGCTGCCTTCCACCTCGCACCGCGTCCGCAACCCAAGCGCCGATCGCGCCCATCTGCCGCGCTATTCGATCCCGTTCTTCCTGCACTTCGCGCCGGATTATCTGATCGAGACGCTGCCCAGCTGCATCACGCCCGACAATCCAAATCGCTATCCCACGCCGATCACCGCGCAGGGCTTCTTGATGGAGCGGCTGCGCGAAATTCGCTTGGCGTAACGTCAGAGCTAGCGGCGGCGCACCGCGCGTGACACGCTGGTCCCAAGCGCTCGCCAAGTGCGCATTGGGGGAAATCATGAAACTCGTGCTTCGCATCGTGCTGGGCCTTGCCGGCTTGGTCTTCGTCGTCATGGGCTTGGCCTTTTGGGCCAATCCGGCGACGCCCGCCGCGCGTCTCGGCATCGAAGCCGCCAGCGCGCTCGGCACTTCATCCCTCCGCGCCGACATGGCCGCGTTTTTTGGCGTGGCCGGCGGCCTCACGCTTCTCGCCGCCGTGCGCGCCAACGCGCGCCTGCTCACCGCACCGCTACTGATGATCGCTATCGCCCTCACCGGCCGCATCATCACGGTAATTGTCGATGGCTACACGCCCGACATGATGCAGCCCATGGTGATCGAAGCCATTCTGCTCGCTCTACTCGCGGCAGGCCGACGCTTGATCTAGTCAACCATGCTATTTGCGCTGCTTGCCCTTCGATTTCTTGGCGGGCGGGCGGCGCTCCTCGGCGCCCTTGCGGTGCGGCTTCGGATTCCGCCGAGGCTGCTCAGCGCGCTTCGGCCGATCCGCGTGTTGCGGCTGTTCTGATCGTTCCGGCCGCTCCTGGCGTTTTGGCCGTTCCGTGTAGGGCGTCTCGATCTGCGGCGGGGCGTCGACGCGACGCGCGCTGATACCCTTCTCGATGTTGCCGGCGCGTCCGATGCGCTCGAAGAATGCATCGATGCTGGTCGCGCTGATCTCGACGAAGGTCTCGTTCTGCTGAATGCGAATCGTACCCAGTTCGCGCTTGTTGAGGCCGCCGGCCTTACACAGCATCGGGATCAACCAGCGGGGCTCGGCCCGATGCGCACGCCCCACCGAAAGCGAAATCCAAGACCCGCCAACAAAATTGCCACCCGATTCATGGCGCGCGCCGCGACGTTCGCCACGTTCCGGGCCTTCATTCCAAGCTGGCGCCGGCGCCAAATCTTCGGGCGCTGCCTGCCCCTTGCGGTAGAGCCGCACGAACGCCGCCGCGATCTGTTCTGCGCCATGTCGCACCACGAGTTCGCGTACGATGTGTTGTTCTGCACTCTGCACCGGCTCCTGCAGCAACGCATCGCCAAGCAGACGCTCGTCATCGCGCTTCTTGATCTCGTCGGCGGTCGGCGGGTCGCCCCATTTCGCGCTGATCTGCGCTTCGCGCAGTAACCGCTCGGTCCGCCGCCGCGCCGAATACGGCACGATCAGCACGCTGGTGCCCTTGCGCCCCGCGCGGCCGGTGCGCCCGCTTCGGTGCAGCAGCGCTTCGGTATTCTTCGGCAGGTCGGCGTGGATCACCAATTCCAGGTCCGGCAAATCGATGCCGCGCGCGGCGACGTCGGTGGCGATACACACTTGCGCACGGTGATCGCGCATCGCTTGCAGCGCGTGCGTCCGCGCCGATTGGCTGAGTTCGCCCGAGAGCGCCACCACCGAAAATCCGCGATTGGCGAAGCGGCTCTCCAGCCGCGTCACCGCCGCTCGCGTGCTGCAAAATACGATCGCATTGGTCGCGTCGTAATAGCGCAGCACATTGAAGATCGCGTTCTCGCTCTCGTGGCTCGCCGTCATCAGCGCACGATACTCGATATCGACGTGCTGCTTCTTCTCACCGACCGTGTTCACGCGTTCGGCCGCGTGCAAATATTTCTGCGCGAGATTCTCGATCGGACGCGGCATCGTCGCGGAGAACATCAGCGTCCGCCGTTGCTCCGGCGCCGCGTCGAGAATGAATTCCAGCTCTTCGCGGAAGCCGAGGTTCAGCATCTCGTCGGCTTCATCGAGCACGATGGCGCGCAGCCCATACATTTCCAATGAGCCGCGGCGGATGTGATCCACCAACCGCCCTGGCGTGCCGACAACAATGTGCGCGCCCTGATTTAGCGCGCGGCGCTCGTCGCGCGTATCCATACCGCCGACGCACGAGGCGATCCGCCCGCCTGCTTCAGCGTAAAGCCATTCCAGCTCACGCCGCACCTGCATCGCCAACTCGCGCGTCGGCGCGATGATCAGCGCCAGCGGCGCGCCGGCGGGGCCAAACTTGTCCTGCCCCTGCAGCAAGTCCGCCGCTAAATTCAGCCCGAACGCCACTGTCTTGCCCGAGCCGGTCTGCGCCGAGACAATCAGGTCCGCGGCCTGCAGATGCGGCGCGAGCACGGCTTCTTGCACCGGCGTCAGCGTTTCATAGCCGCGCTTGGATATGGCCCGCGCAAGCGCGGGAACGACGTTTTGGAGGGTAGGCATCGCGAGGCTCTAGGCGATATCGCCTGATAAAGCGATGCCTGGGCGTGCGGTTTCGCGGTTAATTGGCGCGCTTTACTCAGCGCGCCAGCAATGTCCGCAGGAAATCCGCGTCAGACCAGCCGTTTCGATCCCGCCGGCGTTGGCGCAACGCTTGAAGAATGCCAGTCGCCTGACGCGCGATGACGAGATCGAGCCCCGGCAGCAAATAAAGCCGCTGATCGCCCGCGCCCGCCGCCATGACGATGCCGCCGACGCTTTCCGCCATCGAGGTGTCGATGCTGATCCCGCCGGCGCGCCCCGGCGGCACGAGGCCTTCGCGCAACAGCCACCACGAAAGCCCGTATCCGGGATTGGCGCGCGATCCGACGAAGCACTGCGCGAGCGCGTTCGCGTCCACGCGGCCCTCGCCGTCACGCAATACGAACCAGCCGAACCGCGCCCAGTCGCGCGCCGTCAGGCCCGCCCCCGATGGCAGATGCGGCATGCCGTCGGCGCCGCGTCGCCAATGCGTGGGGCGGATGCTCAACGGATCGAAAACCCGGCGCTGCAGATAGTCGAGCGGGTCGCCGTCGGTCTTGCGCCGGATGATCTCTCCGAAGATTTGAAACGGCGTCGGTCCATATGCAAAGCGTTCGCCCGGCGCCGCCACGGCGTGCTGCGCGATCGCATCGGCAAAGGTCGGCGGTCGTGCAATCGGTCCGCCTTCGATGCCGCTGGTCAGAGACAGCAAATGGCGGATCGTGATCGACCGCCGCTCGTCGCCGCGCCATTCGCGCAGCGTGTCCGCCGCCAATTCGTCCCACTCCAGCAGGCGATCCTGCACCGCCGCCGCCGCCATCACGCCGGTGAAACTCTTCGTCCCGCTGGCCAATTCCCAGCCGCGCGCGGCGCCGCCGCCATTCGGATAATCTTCAAACAGGATGCGGCCGCCCTGCATGACCAGCAGGGAGACGCCGCGCCGTTCGGCGGAATAGGCCGCCGCCGCGCCAAAATTGAAAGCGGATTGCGCCAATACCGGCGAGGCGACACACGCCGCCCCGGCGGCCAGGAGAAAGCTTCTACGGTCCATGCGCCTTCAACGCGCGGGTGCGGCCGATCCGTCGCTCAAGCCGCGCGTACTTCCTCAGCGCGCTTCTGCTCGGTGATATCCTGGTACATGCCGAGCACACCCCAGATGTGGCCCTCTGCGTCGCGCAACGGGAATTTGTTGGTCTCGAGCCAGCGCACCGAGCAATTCACGTGCGTCAGTCGCTCGATGATGCGGAGCTTCGGCTGACCCGTATGGATCACGTCCGCATCGTCGTCGCGGAAAGCGGCCGCCTGCTGCGGCTCGAAGAAGAAATAGTCCGACTTGCCGATGAACTCAGCCGGGTCAGCGATACCCGCGTCGTCGGCGAACAATTGGTTGCAGCCCAGGAACCGCGAGTCACGGTCCTTCCAGAAAATCCGGATCGGCAGGGCGTCCAGTATCTGGACGAGCACTTCGGGAGGCAGCGCATTGATCATGCGCGTAAGCATTCCGCTAACATGGCTTAAATAGCGCTAATGCAACTGCAGTTTGCAGCTCTGCTTCACGGCCTATGCCGAAAGCTCAGACCCGATGATCGCTTCACGCCGCATGCTTTCCAGGCGACGCCTCTCCTCCGTGATATGCTCGTACACGCCAATGAGGCCGATGACGCGGCCGTCCGAATCGCGCAACGGCGCTTTGTGCGTACGCACCCACCGCACCTGGCCGTCTGGCATGGTCAATTGTTCTTCAAGCGTGGACGGCTCGCCCGTGTGCATCACCTCCGCATCGTTGAAGCGGTAGAGCTCGGCGTGATGAAAGGGAAAGAAGTAAAAATCGGTCTTGCCGACGAAGATTGCGGGATCGGCAATGCCCGCGTCGTCCGCAAACAGCTGATTGCAGCCCAGATAGCGGGACTCGCGATCCTTCCAGAATATCCGGATGGGCAGCGCTTCCAACATCTGCTGGAGCGCACTCAGAGGCAGCGTATTGATCATAAAGACTCTCGCGCAGCCTGACAAAGCGTCACTTATAATGCGCTAATAGAACTGCGCCGGACACTCTGTCTTAAGGCATAGGCCATGTGGGCGCTTGGCTACCCAATGGGATAGTGCCTGTTAAAGGCGTCGATTAGGATTTGCCGGTCGGCCGGCTGTCCCTGAACGCACAGAGCGTCCGGCGTGAACGGGTAAAGCGGGTCGCACTCGACCCAAATGTGCGACGCCGGCACGAACCAAGACGTATCATCCAGCGTGCCCGCGCAGATGAACACAAAGTTCGTCGCCGAGAGGCTCTCGTGCCAGAGGCGCGTCCCGCAATTTGCGCAGCGCACGATATCGACTTCGCGTCCGCTTTTTGCGCGTTTGCGCCAACGTGCGAGGTCGCCGGCCTCATGTGTGAACGCCGCACGGTCGGCGATCAGCATTTGAATATGCGAACCGCCCGACAGCTTCTTGCAATCGCTGCAATGGCATGCATTCGCCGCAAGCGGACGCGCATTGTAGCTATAACGCGCCGCACCACACAGGCAGCCGCCGCGATGCGGCGGATTGGGAAGCGGTGGACGTATCATGCGGCCTCGAATTTCACGCCCGTCATGCGCTCGCTCAGCGCCCACAATTTATCAGCGAGTGCGTGATCGATCGCCCAGGGCCGCACGCCAGCAAAGCTTGGATCATCCGGCGCAACTGCGATGGCAATATCGCAATCCTCGCAATAGACTCCGCCTTGACCGTCGAGCTGCGCATTGGTCGCGCACCACACGCTCGTCGCAGCGCCCTGGCTCGGCGTCTTGAAGCGCTCGTTCACGTTGCCGTGCTCGTCGATCCATCCCATCGCGCGCTTCTCCTCCTCAGGCATAAAGCGCTGTAGATCCGTCATGATGCCGCCCGGATGCACCGCGAACGCACGCACGCCATGCGCCGCGCCGCGTTGATCCAGGCCAATCGCGAATAGCGCGTTCGCCGACTTCGCGCGGCCGTACGACACCCATTTATTGTATTCGGTGCGCTCGAAATTCGGATCGTCCAGATCAGGCGGCGCAATCCGATGCCCAATCGACGACAGCGACACCACGCGTGCATTCCCCGCCGCCTTCAACGCCGGCCACAGCCGCGCCGTCAGCTGAAAGTGCCCGAGATGATTGGTCGCGAATTGCGCTTCGTAGCCCCGCGCATCGCGCATCAAGGGCGAAGCCATGATCGCGGCGTTGTTGATCAGAATATCGAGCTTCTTGGTGCGCGAGAGAAAGCCGCCCGCGAACGCGTCGATGCTCGCGGGATCAGCCAGATCGAGCGCGGCTTGTTCGACATTGGCGATCCCCACCAGCGCCTTTTGCGCCTTCTCCGGCGTCCGCGCTGGCACGATCACAATCGCACCCGCCCCCGCCAGCGCCTTCGTTGTCTCCAAGCCGAGCCCCGAATAGCCGCCGGTGACGATCGCAACCTTCCCCGTTAAGTCGCGCCCACCGATCGCATCACGCGCCTCCGTCCGCGCGCCATACCCCGACTTGATCGGCTCCTGTTTCGTCATCGCGCGTCTCCCTCGTTTTGCGAGACGCTAATCCGCCGCCACTGGTTTGACCAGCGACGCCGAACGCTTCGCCCGAGCGCGCGCTTCGGTCGTATCCGCGCCGCGCGCCAGGGCCACGCCCATACGCCGCTTCGCGAAACTCTCGGGCTTGCCGAACAGGCGCACTTCGCTCTGCGGCACGGCAAGCGCTTCAGCGACACCCTCGAACGCAATGCCCTTGGCTTCCATGCCCCCATAAATCACCGCGCTCGCGCCCGGCGCACGGAGTGACGTATCGACGGGAAGCCCAAGGATCGCGCGCGCATGCAGCGCGAATTCGCTTTGCACTTGGCTCACCAAGGTCACCAACCCGGTATCGTGCGGACGTGGGCTCACCTCGGAGAACCACACCTCATCGCCCTTCACGAACAGTTCGACGCCGAAGATGCCGTGCCCGCCAAGCGCTTCCGTCACCTTGCCGGCAATCTCACGCGACCGCTCCAGCGCCAGCGCGCTCATCGCTTGCGGCTGCCAGCTCTCGACATAATCGCCATCGACCTGCACATGGCCGATCGGTTCGCAGAAGTGCGTGCCAGACGCCGCGCGCACCGTGAGCAGCGTGATCTCGAAATCGAAATGCACTTGGCCTTCGACGATCACGCGCGGCTGCTTCACCCTTCCTGCGCTCATCGCATAGTCCCAAGCTGGTGCGACATCCGCTTGCGCTTTCAGCCGGCTCTGGCCTTTGCCGGACGAGGACATCACCGGCTTCACGAAGCACGGAAAGCCAATCTTATCGATGCCCGCCTGCATCTCCTCTAGCGAAGATGCAAACGCATAAGGCGACGTCGGCAGGCCAAGCTCCTCAGCCGCCAGCACGCGAATACGTTCGCGATTCATCGTGACATGCGCCGCGTTCGCTGTCGGGATCACGCGCGCCAAGCCATCGGCTTCGATGCGCACCAATTCGTCCGTCGCGATCGCCTCGATCTCCGGCACGATCAGATGCGGCCGCTCCTGCTCGATCAACGCGCGCAGCGTCTTGCCGTCCGTCATGTCGATCACATGCGCGCGATGCGCCACCTGCTGGCACGGCGCGTCCGCGTAGCGATCGACCACGATCACCTCAACGCCAAGGCGCTGCAGCTCAATGACGACCTCTTTGCCCAACTCGCCCCCACCCAAGAACATCACCTTGAGCGCGGAAGGAGAAAGCGGCGTGCCGATGCGGGTATGGCTCATGAGTCTTTTCCTAACATCGCCCGAACTGCCCGTCCCGCATCCTCAATCGGATGCGCCGCCGCAGCTTCGCGCATCCGCGCCAAGTTCGGCCCGCCGGCGCGGTGCTCCGCCATCCATTCGCGCGCGAATTTGCCCGATTGCACATCGGCCAGCACGGCGCGCATCGCGTCCTTCACGTGCGCATCGATCACGCGCGGGCCGGTGACGTACTCGCCGTATTCGGCCGTGTTCGAGATCGCCAAATGCATCCCGGCGATGCCGCGCTCATGGATCAAGTCCGAGAGCAATTTCACTTCATGCAAGCAATCGAAATAGGCCAGCTCCGGCGGCGTGCCGGCTTCCACCTGCACCTCCCACGCCGTGCGGATCAAATGCGTGAGCCCACCACACAGCACGACCTGCTCGCAATAGAGATCGCCCTCCGTCTCGATCTTGAACGAGCTTTCGATCATGCCCGCGCGCCCACAGCCGATCGCCGCGCCGTATGAGTATGCCAAATCCGCGGCGCCGCCGCTCGCATCCTGCGCCACTGCCACAATGCACGGCAGCCCGCCGCCACGCGTGAACGCCTCGCGCAACGCCTTGCCCGGTCCCTTAGGCGCAACCATCGCCACATCGACGCCCGCCGGCGCGCTGATAAAACCAAAGTGCACGGCAAAGCCATGCACGAACATGAGCGTCTGCCCGTCGCGCAGATGCGGCGCGATCTCGGCCGCATACAAATCCGGCATCACCTCGTCCGGCGCGCACATCACCAGCACGTCCGCGCGCTGCGCCGCCTCCGCCACGCTCACGATCTCAAACCCATCGTCACGCGCTTGCGCTTCGCGCCGCGCACCCGCCTGCAACGCCACGATCACGTTTACGCCAGCATCCCGCAAATTCAGCGCATGCGCATGCCCCTGCGCGCCGTAGCCGATCACGGCCACGCTTTTCGCGCCGATCAGCGCTGGGTCTGCATCTTTCTCGTACCGGACTTGCATCTTGCCCTCGTGACGCGGGTAACGGCCCGCGGTCGCGGCCCAGTGTCTAACCGCCCGCCTGGCCTTCCGCCAGCTTTGGAGCCTGACGAGAAACATTATGCGCTACGACCTCATCTTCATCACCGCCGCCCTGGCCTGTCTGCTGACCGGCGAATCCCTCGGTATCTGGATGGGCATCGCGCATGATTTCACGCTTTCCCCGGTACACGCGCATTTGAACCTGCTCGGCTGGGTCACGCTCGCGATCTACGGCCTCGTGCACCGCGCCTACCCCGCGCTCGGTCAGTCGCGCGCAGCGCTTGCGCAATGTGTGCTGGCGATCGCTTCGTCGATCACCATGCCGGCCGGCATCGCGATCGCCATGCTGGCGCAGAACCCGTTCGTGGCCATCATCGCGGCGTTCGGCGTGTTCATCGCCACGCTCACCTTCATGACCATGTTCGTGCGCCGCGCTCGCGCGCCCGCCTGAGCTTGCACTCGCCCGCGCATGCCTTACGTTTCGTCGAGGAGACGAACATGGCGAGTGCGGGCGAGATTGTGCGCTTCTGGCGCGATGCGGGGCCAAAGGCGTGGTTCGCGAAGGACGAAACCTTCGACGGCCGCTGCCGCGGCTACGAAGCCGAACACCATGCCGCCGCGCGTCGCGAACTTTCCAATTGGGAGCGTGACGCCGAAGGCGCACTCGCGCTCGTCCTGCTGCTCGATCAATTCCCGCGCAACATCTACCGCAGCAGCGCCCACGCCTTCGCCACCGATGGGCTCGCCCAAGCCGTCGCCGCGCGGGCCATCGCCAATGGCTTCGACGCCGCCACCGATTCAGCCTTGCGCGTGTTTTTCTATCTCCCCTTCGAGCACGCGGAGGATTTGGCGCTGCAAGATCGCAGCGTGACGCTCATCACGGCGCTTGGCGACCCGGAATTCACCCGCTACGCCGTCGTCCATCGCGACATCATCGCCCGCTTCGGCCGCTTCCCGCACCGCAACCCGGTTCTTGGCCGCGTTAGCACCGAGGAAGAGCTTAAATTTCTAGCAGAAGGTGGCTTTTCAGGTTGAGCACACACCCTTCGGTCATCCCGGCCGACCGAAGGGAGAGCCGGGACCCAGGGGTCATAGAGCTGTGTGTTTGCCCCAGGTCCCGGATCACGCTCCGCGTGTCCGGGATGACGGAGTGAATATTCAGCGGATCGGCGCGTCGAACGCGTAGCGCCAATTGCCCTCGTAATCGCGCGTCCACACCGACACATATCGACCGTTTGTGCGGGTCCCATCAGCGCCTGTGTACACGGAATTACCCCACGTCCAGGCCATATCGCCGCGCGCTGACACGCGTCCCGTTTCCGGCGCCCATTCCAAACGCGCCGTGGCGGGCCAGTTCGCATACGCCTGGACCACGCCGTCGCGACCGCTGATGATCTCCCCTGAAGTTACGATGAGCGCGTCCGACGCCGCATAATGCGCGAACGCCGCCGGCACGCCTTCGCTCTGCGCCATCGCCGCGAATGCGCGATCCGCTTCCATCACTTCGTTGACCGCGGCTGCCGCGAGTTCTTCTTCGGTACGTGATCCCGCAAGCTCCGACAGGCGCAAAGCCAAGCGTCCGCCTGCATCGGCGTTCGCGACGCAGGCGCGCGCCAAAGACGTCGAGCGGCCGCCAACAGCCAATTCAATGTAGGCCTGCTCGCCTGCCGAGCAGATTTCCGTATCCCCGCCGATGGAACCTGCAACGCCGGCCGCCGCGCGCGCCAAATTGCCAAGCTCAGTGCGTTGCGCGGCGCTGAGCGTCGCCACATACGGCGCATCCCCGCCCCATAGCCACCAACCCGTGCTAGGGTGCCCCGTGAAGCGCCGAAGATAGAGCTTCCCATCTTCACCGCGCAGGTCGTAACGGATCACGCGCGCGACCCCGCCGCGCGTCGGCGCCAAAGTCACACGCACCGACATATCCACACCGTCGGCCGCAAGCGCCGCACGCCCGCCCGTCGTCGGAATGATGTCGGCAGCGACAAGCGACTGCGCCCAAGCCGGCGCCCGCAGAGACAAATTCTGCGCGAACGCCGCTGTGCTCGCCAGCAACACCGCGCCGCACAAAGCGGCTGCGCGTAGCAATTTCATTATCCCCACCTTGTGGCGTTTGATCCCTGGGCGGCAAGTTTAGGGCGCCGCGCGGGGCTGAGGGAAGCCTCAGCGGGGCTGGTTACGCACAGGCTGGCCATCACGCAGCACCCATTGTGCTGCGCCGGCGACACGATCGATCTCGGCCTGCAGCGCGCGCACGCTCTCCGGCATGCCCGCGCCGGTTCCGCCATAATCCAGCACCGATTTGCTGCGGCCGTCGCGGATGAGCTGGATCGTCGTCGACGGCAGGTCCGTCACGCCCGCGCGGTATTCGTTGTGCAACTCGTCAAAGCCGATCGCATCAAAGCGCGCGAGCAATGCCTGCACCTGAGCCGGTGCAATGTGCGCCTCAGCGCGACCAACAACATTCACGAAACGACGGCCTTCATAGACCACATGCCCATCGCCGCTGATCGTCACCGTATAGTCGGGGCAAAAACCGAAGCAGGGCGTGCGCGTCATGCTGATTTCGACGGGCCCAGCGTTTTCCGAGTTCGGCGCGGGCCCAGCGCTCGCGCAAGCGCCCAGCGCCAAAGCCGCGAACAAACCAACGAAAGCACGTCTCAGCATGGATGATCCTTCAAACACACCGCGCCTCTCTCGGCGCCGATCGTGTCAAGCTTGCGGCAGAGCCAACGCCGCAGCGACCCGGCTCTCCAAATCGTGATCCGCGACGCGCGGCCAATCCGGCATTTGTCCGCCAATCCACGTGAACTGGCGCTTGGCGTAACGCCGCGTGTCGCGTTTGCCGATTTCGGCGGCCTCCGCCAGCGTGAGTTCCCCGCGCAAATGCGCCATCAATGCCGGCGCGCCATGCGCTTTCATCGCCGGCAATGCGGGATCGAGCCCGCGCGCCGCGAACGTCCGCACTTCGTCGAGCGCGCCTTGCTCCAGCATCTTGTCGAAGCGCGTGTTGATCGCTGCATAGAGCGCCTCGCGCTCCGGCGTCAGCGCCAAGCCAACCCAATCCTCGCGCGCCAACGCCGGCCTCGTATTCGCCTGCAAGGCGCTAATGCTCTCGCCTGTCGTCTCCAACACTTCGAGGGCGCGCAAAATTCGTGGCGCATCGTTCGGCTCCAGCCGCGCCGCCGTCACCGCATCGCGCGCCGCCAATTCCGCATGCAGCGTCGGCGCCCCCTCTAGCGCAACGCGTTCACGCAACGCCGCGCGCGTCTCTTCGTCCGCAGCCGGAATATCCACCAAGCCTTGCGTCAGCGCTTTGAAATAAAGCCCCGTGCCACCCACCAGAATTGGCGTGCGCCCACGCGTGCGAACATCCGCAATCGCCGCCAGCGCATCTTCCAGCCATCGCCCCGTCGAGTAGAGCCGCGCGGCGTCCACATGCCCGTACAAATGATGCGGCGCCTGCGCCTCTTCTTCGCGTGTCGGGCGAGCCGTCAGCACGCGAAAATCCGCATAGACCTGCATCGAGTCGGCGTTGACGATTTCGCCCCCGATACGCTCGGCCAGCGCCAACGCCAGAGCGGATTTACCGCTGGCGGTCGGACCCATGATGAGGAGCGCAGGCTTCATGGCCGCTGCAGTAGCGCAAACGCCGCCTCTGCCCTAGAGGGGTGCGGCTTCCTATCTAAGCTGGATTCCATGACCGCCCACGCCCTCGTTTTCGTCGCCTCGCCGGAGAACAAGCCCGCTTACCGCGAGGCGCTCTTGATGCTCGGTCGCGTGGCGCTGAACCGGAAATTGCCGCCGCCGGAGGTGCTGTCCGGCTGGGAAAGCGCGCAATGGATTTATGAGCGCGTCGACGGCGAACTCCGCCAAGAGGCCGCGGCCGCTGTCGCGGAAATCCCGGTCGATTGGGCGCTGGTGCCGGTCGAAGGCCGCCGCAAGAAGCTGCTCGTCGCCGACATGGATTCCACCATCATCAATGTGGAATGCCTCGATGAGCTCGCCGATTTCGCCGGACTCAAAGCCGAGATCGCCGCCATCACCGAACGCGCCATGCGCGGCGAATTGGAGTTTGAGCCAGCGCTGATCGAACGCGTCTCGAAGCTCAAGGGGCTGGCGCTCGACGCTCTGCAACGCACCTATGATGAACGCGTGCGCCTCAATCCAGGCGCCGCCACATTCGTCAAGACCATGGCCAAGCACGGCGCGCGCTGTGTGCTCGTCTCCGGCGGTTTCACCTTCTTCACCTCGCGCGTCGCCGAATCGGCAGGCTTCCACGCCAACCGCGCCAATGTGCTGCTTGATGATGGCGCAGCCCTTATTGGCGAAGTGCAAGCGCCAATCCTCGGCCGCGCCGCCAAACTCGATGCGCTCCGTAGCGAAGCCGCCGCCATCGGCGCCACCGAGCAAGACGCGCTCGCCATTGGCGACGGCGCCAACGATCTCGACATGATCAAAGCCGCCGGACTCGGTCTCGCCTATCGCGCCAAGCCCCTCGTCGCCGCCGAAGCCGACGCCAAGATTGATTATATGAGCCTGGAAGCGGCGCTCTTCTTCCAGGGCTATCGCCGGGAGGAATTCGCGGTTTGACGCTGCCACGCCCCAAAGCCGTCGTCTTCGATCTCGATGGCACATTGATCGATTCTGAAGCGCTGGTGCGTGAATCGCATTTTCACGCGGCCAAGACGCTGGGCTATGAAATGAGCGACGCGCAATTCCTGAGCCTCGTCGGCATGCACCGCGAAGCCAACGATCTGCAGCTCAGGGCCTATTACGGCGACGACTTCCCGCTCGAAACCTTCATCGAAACCACCCGCGCCTTCGTCGGCGATCGCTCGGCCCCACTGAAAGCCGGCGCGCTCGAACTGATGGATGCGCTGGACGAACTCGGCCTCACTTACGGCCTCGCCACCTCATCGCGCCGTCCGTGGGTGGAGCGTCATTTCAAGACTTACAATCTCGCCGACCGTTTCCGCGCCGTCGTCACGCGCCAGGACGTCGTCAACGGCAAGCCCGATCCGGAGCCCTATCTCAAAGCCTCTGAATTGCTCGGCTTTGCGCCGTTGGACGTGTTGGCCATTGAAGATTCCCACGCCGGCGTCCGCGCCGCGCACGCCGCCGGCTGTATCACAGTGATGATCCCGGATCTGCTTCAGCCTGACGACGAAATGCGCAGCAAAGCCCGCGTGCTCGCATCGCTCGCTGACGTGCAGGCGCTTCTCGCCCGCTAGCTCCGCGCCCGCAGACGCCGATACGTCACCGCGCCATCACGATTGATACGCACGACGATGTTGCGCTCACCGTCCGCCGCTAGCCCTGCCACTGTGCGCGCTGCGTTCAGCGTATCGACGCGATGGAACGCCATCGCCTCGATCACATCGCCCGGCCGCACCACGTTTTCGTTTGCGCTATCGACATCGGTGGCTAGCACCACAAGCCCCTGCACGTCCGGCTCGATCTGAAACTCTTCGCGTAAGCTCGCGTCGAGTTCCGACAGCGCAATACCGAACAAACGCCCACCGCGCGGACCGCCATCATTGCGGCGCGACGGAGCAGCGCCGCCAGAGGGCGCGCGCGCGCCGCCTGTCATTTCTTCCAGACGTTCAATCGTCGCCGTTACTGTCATGCGGCGGCCGTCGCGCACGATTTCAACCGGTGCCTGCGCGCCGACTTGTGTCTCACCCACCATCCGCGTCAGCGAACGGCTGTCGGCGACATCGCGGCCGTTAAACTTCAGCACCACATCGCCCGGGCGCAGACCCGCCGCCGCCGCCGGCCCGCCCGGCGTGATGCGCGTGATCACAACACCGCTGTCGCCATCATAGCCCGCGCGCTGCGCCGCCGCGCGATCGAGGTTGGCCAGCCGTACGCCCAGCCAGCCGCGCCGCGTTTCGCCATAGCGCAGCAACTGATCCACCACCGGCCGCACGATCGATGTGGGTGTGGCGAAGCCAATGCCGACCGAATTGCCGGTCGGCGAAAGGATCGCCGTATTCACGCCAATCACTTCACCATCGCTATTGAAGAGCGGACCGCCGGAATTGCCACGATTGATGGCGGCGTCGGTCTGGATGAAATCATCATAGCGCCCGGCCTCGATATCGCGATTGCGCGCGCTCACCACGCCGACGCTCAACGAGCCGCCAAGCCCGAACGGATTGCCGATCGCCAGGACAATATCACCCACACGCGCCGTATCGCTGTCGCCCATGTTCACATAGGGCAGCGGCTGGCGCGTGTTCATGCGCAGCACCGCGATATCCGTGGCTGGATCGCGGCCAACCACAACGGCTTCGAAGCGTTGTCCGTTCTGCAGGATCACTTCGATCGCATCGGCCGCTTCGATGACGTGATTATTGGTCACCACCACGCCATCGGCGGAAATGATGAAGCCCGAACCCAACGACGTCACCTGCGCGGCGCCATCGCCCTCCGGCGCGCGACCGACGCCTGGTGGAAAGCGCGGCATATCCTCGAGGCCCTCGACGCGCTGGGAGGTCGCAATGTTGACCACGGCGGGCGAAAGCCGCTCCACGAGATCCGCATACCCTTGCGTCGGCAAACGCGATTGCGCGCCGGCTGGCGTGGCGGCCAGCGCGATCAGGGCCAGTGCCGAAACGATCGACCGAAAACGAAGCATAAGGTGACACTAGCGCGCCGCCCCGCCCGCGCAATCGCTGGCGTCAGGCGCTGGACCAAGTATTTATGCGCTTATGTCGATGTTCACGGACCGCCGCGCCTTGCTGGCCGGCTTCGCACTCTCCGGCTGCGCCACCGCGCCCGTTCCCGCAGGCGCCGCGCTTGAAGCAGCGCTTCGCGACACACCGCCCGACGCCATTATCCCGCTCTGGCCGAGCGGCGCCCCGGGCGGCGAAAACGTCAGCGTCGTCGAGGAAGAAATCTCGCGGCCCAATACCGAAGGTCTGCCGGATCGTATCGTCCGTTTCGTGCGCACGCCGCATCTGTCATGCTTCCGCGCCGCGCGTCCGAACGGTTCGGCGCTTTTGATCATTCCTGGCGGCGGCTATCGCCATGTCGTCATCGACAAGGAGGGCTACGAGGCGGCGCGTTGGTTCGCGGCGCACGGCGTCCATGCCTATGTGCTGCGCTATCGCTTGCCCGGCGACGGCTGGTCCGCTGGTCCGGACGTGTCACTGCAAGACGCGCAACGCGCCATGCGCGTCATCCGCGCGCAAACTGGCGTCGAGCCCACGCGCGTTGCGTCGATCGGCTTCTCCGCCGGCGGCCACGTCGCCGCCTCGCTCGCCACCCGCTTCGACTGGCCGCTTGCGCCAGATGGCGACGACAGCAACGCCAGGCCGGACATCTCCTGCTTCATGTACCCGGTGATCACGATGGGCGAAGCCGGCCACGCCGGGTCACGCTCGTATTTGCTCGGAGCCACGCCGACACCCGAAGCGCTCGCCCGCTACTCGCTCGAAAATCATGCCCGCGCGGACATGAGCCCCACCATGGTGATCCACGCCGCCGACGACGAAGCCGTGCCGCTGGCCAACGGACTGGCGATGTACGACGCCATCCGCCGCGCAGGCGTGCGTAGCGAATTGCATGTGTTTGAGGAAGGCGGCCATGGCTTTGGCCTGCGCTTCGTCCGCGACAAGCCGGCAGGCATTTGGCCCCAGCTGCTTTTCAACTGGGGCCAGCGCCACGGGATATTCGTTTCAGCTTAGCGGTTGCCGGTGCGGCGCTGCATGTAGCGGAAGAAGTCGCTGTCCGGCGCGACCACGATCGGGGTGCCGTCTTCCAGAGCGTAATCATAGGCGCGCATCGAGCGATAGAACGCCGCAAACTCCGGATCGCGACCATAGGCTTGCGCGAAGATGCGCGCGCGTTCGGCGTCGCCTTCACCGCGCAGACGTTCGCTTTCTTGCTGCGCCGTCGCGCGGATAATCGCCGCCTCGCGCTCGCCTTCCGCGCGCAGACGCCCCGCGACCTGCGCACGTTCTGAGCGCATGCGCTCATAGACACGCTCACGCGTCGCATCCGGAAGATCGGCCTGGCGGATGCGCACGTCCACCACGCGCACACCGAGTTCGGTCGCGGCCGAAGCGTTCAAATCCGCTTCGATGTTCTGCATCAATTGGGCGCGGCGGCCCGAGATGATGTCGTTCGAAGTCGCGCCGCCTAACGCGCGGCGCATCGCCGCTTCGGTAAACGTTTCGAGACGCGACGCGCCGCCATCTTCGGTCAACGCGCTTTGATAGAAACGGCGCGGATCCGTGATCTGCCAGCGTACGATCGCATCGACACGCAGCTGCTCTTGGTCGGACGCCACGATCGGCTGCCCCTCCAAGGTGAGGCCGATATTGCGGCGATCGTAACTCACCACGCTGTCGACGAACGGCATTTTGAAATAAAGCCCCGGCTCGTTCGTGCCGGGCGGATTGATCACGCGCACGTATTCGCCGAAGCGCAGCACGATGGCCTGCTCCGTCTGACGCACGATGAACATTGTGTTGGCGACGAGCAACAGCACCACGAAGACGGCGCCGAAGATGAAGGGAAGATTGCGCTGCATTAGCGTGCTCCCTCCGCTTGCGGCTGGGTGGGCGCGTTGCGACGCACCATGCCATCGAGAGGCAGATAAGGCACAGCGCCACTGCGCGAGTCGAGGATCACGAGATTGCCGTTCCGGTACACGCGTTCCATGGTTTCCAGATACAGGCGATCGCGCGTCACTTGCGGCGCCTGGCGATATTCATTGTGCACCGCGATGAAGCGTTGCGCTTCACCGGTGGCTTCACGCACCACGCGCTCGCGATAAGCCTGCGCTTCATTGACGATGCGCGACGTCTCACGCTCGGCGTTGTTGCGCGCCGTTTCAGCGTCTTGGCCAGCGTTGACGACATCGTTGAAGGCTTCGATCACCGCCGCCGGCGCCGCCGCGCGCAGCAATTCCACCTGCAGCACCTGCACGCCGGACTGATATTCGTCCAGCACTTGCTGCATCAACGTCTCGACGTCTTGCTCCACCGCGCCGCGCTCCGTGGTGATGATCGGCTCAAGCTGACGACGGCCAATCACTTCACGCATTGCGCTTTCCGCGACTTGGCGCACGGCGTTGTCCGGCTCGCGCACCTGGAAGGCGAAATCCGAGACTTCCTTGATGTTGTAATAAATGCGGAAGTGCACTTCGACGATATTGCGGTCGCCCGTGATCATCAGGCTTTCGTCTGGCACGTCCGTGCTTTGGTTGTTGCGCGTGACGAGACCGATTTCCGTCGTGCGCTGACCGGTGACATTGATCACTTGGCGCGCCTCGAACGGCGGCGGCAATTGAACGTGGATCCCCGGGCCGGTGACGCGATTGAAATCGCCAAAGCGCGTGATCACGCCGCGTTCGCCCTCATCGACAATATAGACGCCCGTGCCCAGCCATCCGATGACCAGGATGCCCGCGATCAAGGGCCAAGAGAAACCACGCCCGCCGCCGCTGCCGCCCGAGCCGCCGCCGAAGCGAAAGCGTTCGCGCCATTGACGGAGCAAATCTTCGAGGTCGCCGCCTTGCGGCCCGCGCGGGGGTTGTTGGCGGGGCGGTTGGCCCCAAGGCCGCCGCGGCCCGCCGCCGCTGCCCCATGGCCCTTGGCCACCGCCGCCCTGATTTTGGCCGCCGCCGCCCGACTGGTCATTCCAAGGCATCAGAACTTCTATCCCGCCATCTGTCCGGAGGTGCGCGCCATTCTTGGCCGGCTTGAAGCCCTCCGTGCGCGCCGATATGTGGCTCATGTGTTATGGGATCAAGCATGAACAACCAGTTGGCGGCCATCAAAGAAGCGGTCGAAGCGCAGCTGAATGCGATCAAAGACCCCGCCACCGGAAAGGGTTTGTTGATTTCTGGCCGTGTTTCTGGGCTTGAAGTGCGCGATGGCGGCAAGGTCTCGTTCACCATAGAAGCCCCCGCTAATGTTGCGGAACATTATGTCGCGCTGCGCGAGCGCGCCGAAACCGAGGCGCGCAAAGTCTCCGGCGTCACCCAGGTGCTCGCGGTTTTGACCGCACACGAAGCCAAGCCGGTCAGCGCCGGCGGCGTCGGTCGGGTGAAGCACATCATCGCTGTGGCCAGCGCCAAAGGCGGGGTGGGCAAATCCACCGTCGCGGTAAATCTCGCCGCCGCTTTCGCCTCGTTGGGGTTGAAGACCGGCCTGCTTGATCTCGACGTTTACGGGCCTTCCGCACCCACTCTGCTCGGAACCGGCGACCGCCGCCCGCAAATGAGCCGCGACAAAATCCTCGATCCGCTCGACGCGCACGGCCTCAAAACCATGTCGATCGGCTACCTCGTCGACGCCGCCTCGCCAATGATCTGGCGCGGCGCAATGGCGACAAGCGCGGTGCGGCAAATGATCGATGAAGTCGCCTGGGGCGATCTCGACGTGCTGTTGCTCGATCTCCCGCCCGGCACCGGCGACGTGCAGCTCACGCTTGTACAGCGCGTGCCGCTGGCTGGCGCCGTGATTGTCTCGACGCCGCAAGAAGTGGCGCTTGCCGACGTGCGCCGCGGCCTCGCCATGTTCGACAAGGCCAAAGCGCCGATCCTCGGCGTGGTCGAGAACATGGCCTATTTCGAAGCGTCCGACGGCAAGCGTACGCACATCTTCGGCGAAGGCGGCGCCCGCCGCACCGCCGAAGCCGCCGGCGTGCCATTCCTCGGCGAAATCCCAATTGATGTAGCTTTACGCGAAAGCTGCGACGCCGGCGCGCCGCTGGTGACAACACAACCAACCAACGCCGTCTCGCAACGCTTCATCGCCATCGCCCAAGCCGCGCGCGCCAACGTCGCCCGCCTCAGCAAACCTGCGCCGACCATCCGGGTGATCTAGTCGACGCGCCTCAGGTAGCGACCCACCGACTGGCGCACACGCTCCAAATTTTGCGCGAGCGACGCACTGGAGAGCAATTGCACAGAGCGCACACGCCCCTCCGCGTCGACATCGAGCATGTCGCGGTCAATCAAGCGTTGCACCTTGCGCCGCACGGTTTCGCGCGGCAGGCCGGTGCGCTCCGCGATCAAGCGCCTGGAAATCCAGCCGCGATCTGCGTCGGCCGGGAACTCCGCGCGCAGCAATTCTTCTTTGGCGCTGACGACGATCGGGCGCATCGTCGCTTCGGCGACGCACACCAGGATAACGACCTCTTCGATCTCAAGCCCATCGTAAAAGGCGCGCGCCTCTTGGAGCACCTCGAAGAGAAGAGTTTCGGCTGGGCTGGTCATCAATCAAACTGTGCAACTGCTTTTACGGCGGCTTGATTGCGTTAGATCAATCGGTAGAGCTTCGCTGCCGTCACAGATAGAGCCCGCACCCAAATTGGGTCGTCGCGCTTTGGGAGAATTGGGCTTGCAAAGACGACAAGCGCCCGTCGACGCCGGCGCGCAAATTCCGATTGAACGCCGCCCCCTCGCGTTCGCGACCACTGAACTCATTCTGGATTTGCTCTACGTCGCCAGAGACCGCTTCAGCGGCGATTACGAGCGCATGTGGCTCTATTTCTGCGCCGCCCACGCATGTGAAGCGGGCGTTACACGTCGAGACCTCGGCGCCGTCACGGGTCTTGCGCGTGAAACCGTCCGCCGCAAGGTGACGCAAATGCTGGCCTCGGGCGAACTCAAAGTCGGCCAGCGCGGCCGGCTCTATGCGGCCGCCGACCAATCCGATCCGCATGTCGCCGCATTCAACCGCGAAGCCAAACGCGCCGCGCAAAGCTACGCCCGCCGCGTCGCCAAATTTGGCGTAAGCGTGGATTGAGCTCGGGACAGAGCGTCCGCGCGTTAGTCGGTTGTGGACCCGACAATCACAGTGTGCCGCCGCCAATCCGGCACATAAATCGTGAACAGAAACACGCCCCACCATTCCATGCCCTGCTCGAAGATGGGCGAAACCTTCACGAGCTCCGGACTAGCCCAATCGCGAATGATGTGCGGCAAGCGCGGCGGCAGGATCACATGCCTGACCTTATCGAAGAGCTCTTGAACTTCCACGGGGCTTGCGCGCAACCCATAAGGCGTAAAGGAAAACGCGTGCGCGAACTCTCCTCCCAGCCCCGGCTCCGGGATTAATCCGCCTCCGGTGAGAAGGAGACTCTCCAGATCACGCAGCCGGGGATTAATCAGTCGGCCTTGCGCGCCCCAATTTCCCAGCTTCAAGAGAGAGTCGCTCGTCGCGTCATACGACCCACCGTAGAATTTCTGGTCGTCGATCTCTCTGAACCCGAGATCACGTAGCGCATCGAGGTCCGCATCGGGCACGGCCTGCTGGATCAGCGCGACCGCCTCCTCGACGCCGCCATCGGCATCCTCGAACACATGAAACTCAAGCGCGCCGCCGATAGCATCGTAACGTGCAAACGCAGCGGGCAGAGGTTCGAGCCGATGCAACTATTCCACCCGAAACACGCGGATCGTATTCGTCTTCCCCGGCCGCCCGAACGGAATGCCCGCGATCACCGCAACCCGATCGCCGGTCTCGGCAATGCCCAGCTTGCGCACCGCCACGTCCGCTTTCGCCACCATATCTTCCACGTCCGTCGCGTCATCCACGACGACCGTGCGCACGCCCCAGACCAACGCCAAACGGCGCGCCGTTTCGCGGATCGGCGTCAGCCCCACAACGCCGCAGCGCGGCCGCTCACGCGCGACGCGCAGCGCCGTCGAGCCCGTCGATGTGTACGCAACGATCGACGCCGCGCCCAACGTATCGGCGATGTGCCGCGCCGAAAGCGCGATCGCGTCCGCGGTCGTGGCTTGCGGCGGCGTCATATCGCGCGGCAGCGACGCCCAATATTCCTCGTCCTCTTCCACCGCGCGAATGATGCGATCCATGATCGCCACAGCGCTCTGCGGATGGCGGCCGACCGCACTTTCCGCCGAGAGCATCACCGCATCCGCGCCCTGATACACGGCCGTCGCCACATCGGACGCTTCGGCGCGCGTCGGCGTCGCTGCTTCCACCATGCTCTCCAGCATGTGCGTCGCCACGATCACCGGCCGGCCGGCCGCACGCGCCGCTCGGATGATCTTCCGCTGCGCGATCGGCACTTGCTCGGGCGGCAGCTCCACACCCAAATCGCCGCGCGCCACCATCACCGCGTCCGACAGCTCCACGATCTCCTCGATCTGCGTCAACGCGCTCGGCTTTTCGATCTTCGAAATGATCCCCGCGCGATCACCGATCAACGCGCGCGCTTCGCGCACGTCCTCGGGATGCTGCACGAACGACAGCGCGATATAATCGACGCCGAGATCGAGCGCGTAGGCCAGATCCTCGCGATCTTTCTCCGTCAGCGCCGAAATCGGAATGCGCCGCGTCGGCACATTCACGCCTTTCTGGTTCTTCAACACGCCGCCGAAATCCACGCGCGCCTTCAATTGCGTGCGACCAACTTCCGTCACTGTGATTTGCAGCTTGCCGTCATCGAGCTTGAGGATGTCGCCGGCTTCGAGCGAGTTCACCAATTCCGGATGCGGCAGACGAATGAGCCCTGCCTCACCCGGCTCGTTCGACGCTTCCAGCGTGACGATCTCGCCATATTTCAGCTTGATCTCGCCGTCTTTGAACATGCCGACGCGGATTTTCGGCCCCTGCAAATCCGCGAACACGCCGACCGCCGCGTCCGCCTTCGCTTCCGCCTCGCGGATCGCCTGCATGCGCCGCGCATGATCCTCGCGCCCGCCATGACTGAAATTCAGTCGGAAACAATCCACGCCCGCCTGGATCAGCATGGCCAGCCGTTCCGGCGGATCGCTCGCCGGGCCCATCGTGGCGACGATCTTACAATCGCGTGCGCGCATGCTGTTGTGACTCCGCTTTTCGCAGCGTCATACAAAGCGCGTCGCCCGCAAAGTCCAGCCGCAAAGGCTGAGTTCAGGCGCCCATTTTGTACGGCCCGCCCTTTTCGAGCGCGCGCTGATACGCCGGGCGGCTTTGGTAACCGGCCCTGACCCGGACAAGGTTGGGATAATGCTCCAATCCGCCCCGCCCCGCGGCCGCGTCGAGCACGAAACTCATTTCGATGTCGGCGGCGGTAAAGCGATTGGCGACAAAGAAATCCTTCCCCGCCATCGCCGCGTTCATGAAACTCAAATGATTGGCGATCTCGGGATCGATGCGCATCTGCATCAGCGGCGCGCCGTTCTCGCCGAGCATGCCGACATAAAGCTTCAGCAACAGCGGCAACATCGCCGAGCCTTCGGCGAAATGCAGCCAATACAAATAATCCGCCCGCGCCGGATCGCCCGGCAACACGGCGAGCGCGCCATGCGCCTCGGTTTCGGCGAAGAATTCAACGATCGCGCCGCTCTCGGCATAGATGCGCCCGTTGCGTTCAACCACCGGCGACTTGCCCAGGGGATGCAGCGCCTTCAGCTCGGGCGGCGCCAGCCGCGTTTGCGCATTGCGCGCATACCGCTTCACCTCATACGCCAGCCCCAATTCCTCCATCAGCCACAACACACGCTGCGACCGGCTCTCTTCGAGATGGTGGACGATAATGCTCATGGCCTGCTCTCTTTCATCCTCCCCCGTTTACGGGGGAGGTGTCGTCACGGTTTACCGGGACGACGGAGGGGGACGTAAAACCCTGATCAGTACGACGCGAAATTCAGCTTCAGCCCCGGCTCCGGCCAGCGCATTTTCGCGAGCTTGCCCGTACCCGACAGCGTCACATACGCATCGCGCATATCCGCTCCGCCAAAACAAATGTTCGTCACCAGCGGATCAGGAAACGCCGTATGTGTGGAAACGCCGGCTGGCGTGATCGTGGTGATGCCGCCGTTCAAAATCGTCGCCACGCACACATCGCCATTGGCCTGCACCGCAAGGCTATCAAAGAACACATGCATGGGCTGCACCGCGACGCACCGCCCCTGCGATCCCAACATGCCCGGCGCGACTTCGCCTTCGCCGGTGATATCGAACGCCCAGAGCTTTCCGGTTTCCGTCTCGGCCGCATAGACGACCTTCTCGTCCGGCGAGAGGCCAACGCCATTCAGCCCGACAAACCCGTACGCCGCTTCCTTGATCAGCGACCCATCGGGCTTGGCGTAATAAAGCCCGCCGCGATCGCGCGACCGCGCATAGCCCTTGCCCAAATCCGTGAACCAAAAGCCGCCGCTCTTATCGAACACGAGATCGTTCGGCCCGCGCAGTCTAAACGCCTCCGCGCTCTCATACACGCGCTCGACCTTGCCGGTGGAGAGATCGACACGCTCGATCCGCCCCGTCTCATAATCCGCCGCTGCGTGCCCTGGGATCGTCAGCCCGCCCATGTCGTGCCACGCAAAGCCGCCATTATTGGTGACGTACATCGCGCCGTCCGGCCCAAGTGCTGCGCCATTTGGCCCGCCGCCAATCTTGGCGATCACTTCGCTCTTGCCGTTCCACACGCGTGTCAGCGTCTGGCGTTTGATCTCGACCAAAATCACGCTGCCATCCGGCATCGCGACAGGCCCCTCCGGAAACTCAAGTCCTTCGGCGATGATTTCGATATTGCTCATGCGCGCGAGCTTATGCGCGCGAAGCGCAAACGCCAGCGCAATCTCACATGACGCAACGGCGGCTATCGAAAGCGCTAGGCGCGCTCCAACACGCGCACGACAAAATCCGCATCATCGTTCGCAGACGCAGCAACGTGCTCCGCGCTCAGCTCGCGCCAATCGGAAAGATCGAGCCGCAAATGCGCGTCGCCCTCCGGCGCCAAATTCACTTCGGTCAGCACGATGCGCTCGGCTTGCGGCAGCAGCGCCTCATAAAGCTGCGCCCCGCCGATCACGCACACCTCGTCCACGCTGGCCGCTTCCGCCATCGCGCGCCCCGCCGCGACGAGGGCGGCCGCATCGGTATAGACCCACGCCTCCGGCGCTTTGAAATTCGCATCGCGCGTCAACACCAAATTCGGACGCCCCGGCAGCGGCCGTTTCGGCAAGCTCTCCCAGGTCTTGCGCCCCATCAGCACGGGCTTGCCCATCGTGGCCGCCTTGAAGCGCGCCATGTCGGATTTCAGCCGCCAAGGCAGCCCGCCGTCGCGGCCAATCACGCCATTCTTCGCCACGGCCACGACAAAAGTGAGTTTCGGCTTAGCCACAAAAAGCTCCGTCGCTCCCTCTCCCTCCAGTGGGAGCGAGAGGGTTGGGGTGAGGGTGGAGCGCCGTGATCGCAAAAGCACGCGCACGCGTACGACTGGGCGCCAGAAATTCCATCACCTGCGCCCCCTCATCCTGCCCTCTCCCCCTCCCGGGGAAGAGGGTTCTTCAGCGCGCTTCTAACCTTGGCGCCCGCGGAAATCATCACCTAGAGTAACCCAATGCCACGCAATCTCGTTCTCTACGGCCTCGCCGCCCTTGCTGGTCTCGTTCTTTATGGCGTGCTTCGCGCATTGCTGGGATTCGAGATCGTGATGCTGCTGTCGCTGATCGTGCTCGGCGTGGTCGGCGTGATCGTCTATCGCAACCTGCAGACCAACCGCAAAATCGCCGACGCCACGCCGGCCGAGCGCAGCACGGCCCTCGCCTTCACCCCCGAACCCGGCAAAGCCGCGCTCTACATTCTGCGCAACCAATTCGTCGGCCGCGCCGTGGGCGTCAATATCGAAGTGGACGGCAAGCAGATCACGCAACTCAAAAGCCCGCGCTTCATGCGCCTGACGCTCAATCCCGGCCCGCACCGCATCGTCGCTTACATGGGCACGCCCGACAAAAAGAAACCCGGCGAAGCCGTGCTTGAAGGCAACGCGCAGCCCGGCGAAGTGCTCATCCTCAAAACCGAGATCGAGCCGCAAATGGTCGGCGTCACGGTGAAACTTACGCCCGTCGAGCTCGACAGAATCCGCGCCGATTTTCAAAAGACGCGCATGGTCGCGAACGACGTGGCAGAAGTTTAGAAGATCACGCGCTTCGTTTCCGAGCGCGCGAACAAATACGCCGCTGCCGCATACATCGCCGCCAACAAGAAACTTCCGCCCAGCACGTCGAGCGGATAGCGCGCCGAATCATCGCCCCAGCCCGCGGCGACTGCCGCCACACCGATCAAAGCCGTCGCCGCCGCCACGCCGCCCACAGCGAACGCCATGCCGCGCGCCCGAAACCGCGCCAGCGCCGCCGCCATCAAGCCCACGCCCACGGCCAAGAAATAAAGCCCGTTCGCCGCGTGCCGCTCGCCGCCGACAATGCCAACCGCACCCGTCACCCACACCATCAACAACGCCGCGCCCACCGCCACGCCCACAGCCAAACGATACGGCAAATTGCGCGGCCCCCGCGCTACAAACCACACCGCCAAGCCCAGCCCCGACAACAAAGCCCCCGCAAACACAAAATCCGACAAAGACCAATCCATCGAAAGCCTCCACAAGCGGCATCGCTCAGTGGCGCGACTCTAACGTGGCCCACGCCGACGTGGTGGGGAGCTATTTAGGAGATGTTGTGCAGGCGCTTACTCGAGTCGCCTTAGAATCTGGTTCGCAATTAAATGCGGACCAACCCTGCGGTGATACTCTCTCACATCCCAATCAAATGCCCCACCCAACAAGGTGGTGGGCCTTGCGCCTTCTAATTGCTCTAAGTCCGCGCCAAGATTCCATCCCGCCAAGGCCTCCACTTTTAGGTACACGCGCACGTCGCAGTTCAACGAAATGCGCGCAGCTGTGTCGGCCAGACAGATACCTTCAACGATGAGCGGACCGGAGGCGCACTCAATCGCATCAGCCAGCTCATCAAGGCGTATGCCGTCAACATAGGGGATTGAGGGATCGAGAGACGCAAACCTGTCAGTCGAGAGCACAGTCGCCGCTAGCTGTGATCCCAAAGAGCGAGAAAACTTAGTCTTACCTGATTGTCGTTCACCTTCGACGAAGACAACCCGTCCTTGCCGATCGCGAATCATCTTTGCCGTAGGTTCCACGTCCCACACGCGCCTAAACCGCAATCGGCGCCTTGATCACCGGGTGCGCGGTGTAGTCCACCAGCTTAAAATCCGCATACTCGAACGCGAAAATATCTTTCCGCTCCGGATTGATCAGCATCTTCGGCGGCGCGTACGGCGTGCGCGAGAGCTGCAGGCGCGCTTGATCGAAATGGTTGTGATACAAGTGCGCGTCGCCGAACGTGTGCACGAATTCGCCGGCTTTTAGCCCCGTCACTTGCGCCACCATCTGTGTCAGCAACGCGTACGACGCGATGTTGAACGGCACGCCCAAAAACACATCGGCGCTGCGCTGATAGAGCTGGCAGCTCAGCTTGCCGTCCGCGACGTAGAACTGAAACAGGCAATGGCACGGCGGCAGCGCCATCTGATCCACCTCCGCCGGATTCCAGGCCGACACGATGTGGCGCCGCGAATTCGGATTGTGCTGGATCGAATGGACGACATTCGCGATCTGATCGATCACGCGGCCATCCTTGGCCTCCCATGAGCGCCATTGCTTGCCATAGACTGGGCCAAGCTCGCCTTCGCCATCGGCCCACTCGTCCCAGATCGTGACGCCCTGCTCCTGCAGCCAGCGCACATTGGAATCGCCGCGCAGAAACCAGAGCAGCTCCAGAATGATGCTCTTCAGATGCACCTTCTTGGTCGTCAGCAGCGGAAACGAATGCTCCAGATCGAAGCGAAGCTGGCGGCCAAATACGCCGCGCGTGCCCGTGCCGGTCCGGTCGCCCCGGTCGACGCCGTGATCCAAAATGTCCTGGAGTAGCCCAAGATAGGCGATATCCGCCTGGCTGGGTTCACCCGGAACAATCTTGGGGGCCGCTTCTGCGCTCATGGCTCCAATATGGGCCGACTCGGGCCCCGCGTCAGGTCGGGCACCGATCCAGCCCCTGGCGGCGCACCTGCTCCACCATCGGCCCCGCCATCCAGGCGGCGCGCGTATTCACATTCACGCCCGCCGCCCGCAACGCCTTGGCCATCCAATGATTGCAGACATTGAACAGGTGAAACGACCCGCGGGAGCGCAAAAACATCGAACGGCCAACGACTTTGCCCTGCGCCACCGGGATCGCGTCGCCCGCCGGGTCGAGCGCCAAATACTTATCCACAAGCGCGACAAACGCCGCCGCCCCCTCAGCGCTCACCGCGACCGCCGTGTCGTCGGTCGGGCCGAGATACACCGAGCTTGGCGCGGCGTTGTAGGCGATGTGGAACACGGTCGGGCTTGGCGGGATGATTGCATCCAGCCCCAGCATCAGATCCGTGCCCGGCGATTGGTAGAAATGCTCCTCGCCCCAGCCGATCAGAAAGCTGCGCGCCTCCGGATAAAGCCGCCGCAGCGCATGGTCGTCGGGAAAGATCGAAGCCGGCGCGCCGATGTCGCTGTGAAAACCGTTCGAATAGAGGTGCAGCTCGACGCAATCGCCCACACGCGCCGGCGCCACGTCGGGCGCCGGCATCGGGAAATAGAGATACGTGAACAGCGCACAGATCGCGACGAGCGCACTCGTCAGGATCGGCCGCTTCACGACGCTTCGTCGCTCGCCAGCAATTTCGCCCGGAACGCCCATCCCGCGAGCCCTGCGCCCACCAGCGGCGCGACGATAAACAGCCAGAGCTGGCTCAGCGCCTCACCGAGCACCCACACCGCCGGCCCCAGCGACCGCGCCGGGTTCACCGAAACGCCCGTCACCTGGATTCCCACGATGTGGATCACGACCAACGTCAAACCGATCGCCAATCCGGCGAATTGCGACGGCGCACCCTTCTGCGTAACGCCCAGAATGGTCACCAAAAACAAGAACGTCGCCACCACTTCGAACACAGCGCCCGCGAGCAGGCTGTATTCGCCAGGCGAGCCCGTGCCGTAACCGTTCTGCCCAAGCCCCGCATCGATCGAATAGGCCGGAGCGCCCGACGCGATGAGGTAGAGCACGCCGGCGCCGACGATCGCGCCAACGCATTGCGCCGCCCAATAGCCCAGCATTTCATTGAGCCGCATCCGCCCGGCGACCCAGGCGCCAAAGCTCACGGCCGGGTTCACATGGCACCCCGATACGGGCCCGATTCCGTAGGCCATCGCCACGATCGCCAAACCGAACGCAAACGCGATCCCCAATTGGCCGACGATGCCAAACCCCGCCAGCACCGCCGCGCCGCAGCCGAACAAGACCAGCGTAAACGTGCCGACGAACTCGGCCACAAGCTTTTTGGTCATAGCGCTCTCCCCGGCTGTAACGTCATACCCTACGCGAGTCTGGCGCCCAGCGCACGCACAACGCTTGGCGCCGGCGCACGAAGCAACCTATATCCAAGGTGTCCGGGCAACCGGACTATGGCGATAAACGCGCAGAGATAGGCGGATCGGACCCGGGTGCGATGCCCGGCGGCTCCACCAGTTTCATCCTCGTTGGGGATTGTCTGGGGCCGAAATAGGATCGACGGACGTTGAAGGCTGATGCTTTTGCTCGGGTGGTCCCGTTACAGGCCAAACAGCATAGTTGCCAACGACAACAACGCTGAGGAATTCGCCCTCGCTGCGTAAGCAGTGCGGAGTTTTCCGAACCTAAGTCCTACCGAGTAGCATCGCTAGGCGGGGCCCCCCGGCGCCCGGCAACAGAAGCCGGGGACTTATTCCCTCAGTTCCACTCGCAAAATTGGCACACGCGCACGGACAAGCTTCGCTGGCGCATCCGTGTTCCTCACATTCACTTTATCCACAATGTGATCTGCATCACTTGCGCGGCGCAATTTGCGCGCGTCGCGCGTGTGTGGACGCCGATTTCCTTTACACCGCAAACGCTTGGCGAGTTTCCGCAACACACGCTCGCTTGCCGCGCGAGCAGCGGCGCCGCGTTTGCAGGCATGCGCGAACCTGTTGCATTGCACGCGCGTTTCGCCTGACGACGTTTGAATCGTCGCGATCTTTTCGCGCTCTGTGGATCAACAATTGACTGCCCGGAATGAGCCAGTAAGGGTTGCCGGAGCCAAGGAGGGGCGGCCGTGGCCGACGATTTGATTGGATATGAAAACTTGATGCAGGACGCGCTGCGCTCAGTCGTGCGCGCTGCGTTGCAAGAAGCTGCGTCGCCGCGCGGCATTCCCGGCAAGCATCATTTCTACATCACGTTCCGCACGCATGCGCCCGGCGTGGTGATCCCCGATCCGTTGCGCGCCCGCTACCCGGACGAAATGACGATCGTGCTCGAGCACCAATTCTGGGACCTCGAAGTCTACGCCGATCGCTTCCGCGTCATCCTGAAATTCTCGGGCCAGCCGCAACCGATCACCATTCCGTTCAAAGCGATCACCCGTTTCTTCGATCCGAGCGTGAAATTCGGCCTGCAATTTGAACAGCAGCACATCGAAGACGAAGCACGCATGGTGTCGGGCGACGACGCGGTCCCCGCCCCCCGCGAAGCGCCTGTCGCCGCCGCCGATGCGCCGCCTAAGCCCGCCGACGGCGCCGTCGTCAGCCTCGATGCGTTCCGCAAGAAATAGGTCGCACGACTTCGGAGTTTCGAAGGGCGCGTCGCAAGGCGCGCCCTTCGCGCATCAGGCCTCGCGCTTCACCGCCCGCACAGAAATCCGATCGCGCTCGCCCACGCGCCGCTCGCACAACAGACGCGCGATCTGGCTGTCATCCACAAACACGTGCCCCTTCAGCGCGTCGAGCAGCGCCTTGGCCAGATTGTCGAGATCGAGCGTTGGCGTTTCGCCGACATATTCCATGATCAGCTCGACTTCGAACTCGCCATAACGCGGCCGCAACTGAAACTCTTTGCGGAAAAACTCATACACGAGCGGCTTGTAATAGCGCGCCTGCGTGGTGATGCCGTCGATCGTCAGCTCAACACCGCCCGCGATCGTGCGCGCCCGCACCTTGCCGCGACCTGACCACTCGCTCATGCGCCGGCGGCGTGCGTCGCGCGCATCGCCTCAAGCATCGCGGCGCGAAATTGCGAACGCCTTTGCATCTCACCATCCGGCGCATACGGGAAAACCCGCTGCGAAAGCCCCGCCGCCCGGAGCGCCGTTTCCGCCTCCTCCAACCGCCCCCACAACGCCACGAACACGCACCGCTGCGCCACGCCCTCGGCTTGGATCGCCGCCAGCGCCCAGGAGCCGCCGTCCGACAAATCCACGACAATCGCGTCGCTCGAATCCAGCAACAGGTTCAACACCAATGGCCGCCACGCCGCGTTGGCGCTCAGCGCCACCGTCTCGCGCCGGGTGCCCATATTGACGAGATTGAGCCCAACCCGATTGCCCAATTCCAACGCCCGCGCGCGATAATCGGCCGCGCATTTCACCACTAGGCCCTCGGCGCCGTGCGCGAGACTCACGACGTGCCCGTAAGGACGCAGCTCGCCCGCGATCGCACGACGCAGCGGCGCGCGCGCCGCATCGAGCGCCGGCCGCACCACGCAAACACGCGCTGGCTTCGGTCGCAAGACGAGCGCGATGATCCAGAATGTCAGCGCCGCGACGCCCACGCCCAGCACAGCGCCGCTCAACGCCGCCGGGCCGAGGCTCAGCGCGCCCCCGCCGGCAAGCGCCAGCGCCGCAAGCGCCGCCAAGGCCCCGCGCAATTTGCGCGGCCAGCCCCAGAACAGCGCGTCGCCCTTCTCCAAGTCCCGCCCGCTCAGAAAGCTCGGCACGCGCACGCGCCACGGCTCCGCCGACAAGCGCCGCGCTCGCAGCGCCTCCGCGGCAGCCGCCCGCGCCGCCTCGCTATGGTCCGGATTGAGCGCGGCCGCCCGCAGCGCGCGGTCCGACAGCCGCTCCACCTCGTCCGGGTGCGGCGAACCGGCGCGCATAGCGCTGATCGTACGCATATCCTGCAGCTGCACGCGCCAATCGCCCCCGCTATCGGCTTGATCGCTCGATTTCATCCCCATATCCCCTACCGGGACAACGCGTCACTTTTACCCAAGGCGTCTTTCCCATGACCACCCGCACAGAAACAGACACTTTCGGACCGATCGCCGTCGAGTCTGACAAATATTGGGGCGCCCAAGCGCAACGGTCTTTGGGCAATTTCAAAATTGGCTGGGAAAAGCAGCCCGAGCCGATCGTCCGGGCGCTCGGCATCGTCAAGCGCGCCGCCGCGGAAGCCAACATGGCGCTAGGCAAGCTCGACCCGACCCTTGGCGAGGTCATCATCCGCGCCGCCAACGAAGTGATCGAGGGCAAGCTCAACAGCCACTTCCCCCTCGTCGTCTGGCAGACGGGCTCCGGCACGCAATCGAACATGAACGCCAACGAGGTGATCTCGAACCGCGCCATCGAGATGATGGGCGGCGAGATGGGCTCCAAGAAGCCGATCCACCCCAACGATCACGTCAATATGAGCCAAAGCTCGAACGATTGCTTCCCGACGGCGATGCACATCGCCGCCGCCGAGGAAGTGACGCATCGCCTGCTGCCGGCGCTGCAAATGCTGCACAACGCGCTGAATGACAAAGCGCAAGCGTGGAAGGACATCATCAAGATCGGCCGCACGCACACGCAGGACGCCACCCCCGTTACGCTCGGCCAAGAATTCTCCGGCTACGCCAAGCAGATCGAAAACGGCATCAAGCGCATCGAGATGACGCTGCCGATGCTGATGGAACTCGCGCAAGGCGGCACCGCCGTCGGCACCGGCCTCGCCTCGCCCGTCGGCTTCGCTGAACTCGTCGCCGACAAGATCGCGCAGATCACCGGCATGAAATTTACCAGCGCGCCAAACAAGTTCGAAGCGCTCGCCGCACACGACGCAATGGTGATGACGCACGGCGCGATCAACACGGTGGCCATGTCGTGCTTCAAGATCGCCAACGACATCCGCTTCCTGGGCTCAGGCCCGCGCTCCGGTCTCGGCGAACTCGCGCTGCCAGAGAACGAGCCCGGCTCCTCGATCATGCCGGGCAAGGTGAATCCGACGCAGTGTGAAGCGCTCACCCAAGTCTGCGCCCACATTCACGGCAACAACGCCGCCATCGGCTTCGCCGGCAGCCAGGGCCATTTCGAACTGAACGTGTTCAATCCGATGATGGCCTACAATTTCCTGCAGAGCGTGCGTCTGCTCGCGGACGCCGCCGTGAGCTTCACCGAGAATTGTGTCGTCGGCATCGAACCGCGCTTGGACAACATCAAGAAGGGCCTCGAAAACTCGTTAATGTTGGTGACGCCGCTCAAGGAAAAATATGGCTACGACCGCGCCGCCAAGATCGCCAAGACGGCGCATAAGAACGGCACCACACTGCGCGAGGAAGCCATCAAGGACGGCATCGATCCCGCCGATTTTGACGCCATCGTCCGCCCCGAAAACATGATCTCGCCGGGCTGATATCTCAGTCTTGCACCAACGATCTATTGCCAAGGGAAGAGTCTCGCGCCGCTTTCACCAGCGGGGCGAGCTGTTTTCCGCGTCTGCCGACAAGCTTTGGCGTCACGATGAACCAAGCGTGATCGCCGGGACGGCCAAAGCACAACTTGTCGCAGCGCGGTATCGGCATAACGAAACCTACACTCTGCTCATCGAAAACGTAGCCGACGTTCAGACTTTGCTAGGCTCTTTGCAGTGACTTGCTTGCCATGCACTGAGCCCATGTGATGTAGCGCCTCGCGCTACACGGCTGGATCGGTCGATCGGCTGCGTTTCTTGCGCAAACATAAGGAA
Source organism: Vitreimonas sp. (assembly GCF_036392335.1). NCBI lineage: Bacteria > Pseudomonadati > Pseudomonadota > Alphaproteobacteria > Hyphomonadales > Hyphomonadaceae > Vitreimonas > Vitreimonas sp. The sequence continues at coordinate 7,656 of NZ_DASVYD010000046.1, read as the reverse complement.
AAGGGAGCCCGTCTAGTCGCGGTACCACTTGCCGCCGTACGGCAACGGCTTACATCGACGCTATGAGTGAAATTGTGAACCTGCGGCGCGCGCGCAAGCACAAAGCGCGTGCGGAGGCTGAGGCGAATGCGAACGCAAATCGCATCCAATTCGGCCGCTCCAAAGCGGAAAAGCAGCTCACTGAAGCGGAGAAGGAGGCCGCCGAACGCAAGCTCGACGGGCACAAGAGAAATGATGACTTTGACGAGTAGTGGAGCACTTCAAAAGCGTTCAATGCGTATCGCGGGTCATCGCACCTCGCTCGCGCTTGAACAAGAATTCTGGGGCGGCTTGGAGCGCATCGCGCGCGCCCGTTCACAGAGCCTGCCCGTGCTGATCGCCTCGATCGACGAAAAGCGCGCCAAGGACACGCCGGAAGCCTCCCTGGCGTCGGCGGTTCGGGTCTTTGTGCTCGAAAACAAGCTTTAAGCGCGCGTGCGGCGGCCGCTGCTATTGCAGCGGCCGGCCATACAGCACCAACGCATAATAGCAGGGCTGCACGGTGCAATTGTGCATTTGCGCACGCACCGTAAACGGTCCTGTCCATTGCGGCGCGACCGACACCACCGGCGTGGCGTCGGTCATGTTGTCCTGCGAGACGACATTGCCGTTCTGATCATAGAGGATCAGGTCGAGATCGCCGCAATCGCTGTCGCACACGCCGATGATGCGATAATCGCCGCCGACTTCGAGTGTCGCCGGCGTATCGACATACGCGCCCTGCTGCAGCGACCCGCTCACGGGCTGGGCCATCTGTTGAAACCCTTCCGCCGCGAACGCCTGTTCGACTTGCGCGAGCCGCTCCAAGATCTGCTGCTGGTAATTGACCGACGGCTGCGCCGGCATGACGGGCTGCACGGCGCCTGGCGTGGGTGTCGCGATCTGCTGCGGCTCATCCGGAAGCATCGAGCCGATAATGCCAAGCACCACCACCGTCGCGACGACGGCCCCCACGACCCAAACCCAAACCGGCGCGCCTTTCTTCTTCTCGGCGGCGGCGGGCGGCGCGCTGAAACTTTGCGGCGGGGCCGGCGGCGGCGCGCTCCGCGGCGGCGGCTCCGGCGCGCGCGGCGTCGGCTGCGTGTCGGCGAAGCGCTTCACCGCGTCGACAAAGCGCCGCCAATTCGGGTGATCGGCCTCGCCCTGCCAATCGGCCAAATTGGCCGACTGCACCTCGCCGAAGCCGAACGGCGGGTTTGAATTGTCGATCATCACAGGGATCAGCACGCCCTTGTCGCGCCCCATGCGCGCTTCCTCACGCACCCATTGCGATGTCGTCGAATGCTGACTCCACAGCACGATCAGCGCTTTGCACTGCGCCAATTTCTGCTCGATGAAATCAGCCCACGTCGTGCCTGGCGGAATCTCGTTGTCCCAGAACACGTCGAGCCCGGCCGCCTCGAGAGCCTGCGCCATTTGCGCGGCCCGATCGCGATCTTCCCGCGCGTATGAAAGAAAGACGTCCGCCATATCCCCTCCTGCAGCCCTGCCAACCTAGCAGGCAAGGCCCAGGGTTCAAACGGACACTTGAGGGGTTATTGCCCCTTCGGGTTCGGCCCATATTGGTTTTCCCCGGGCTGCCCAGGGATGAAGATGAAGATGATCGCGATCAGCCAGCCCAAATACGGGATGACTGTCAGCGCCGCGAGCCAGCCTGATTGGCCGAAATCATGCGCGCGACGCGCCGCAACCGCCACGGTCGGGCAGATCAGCAACAAGCCCGCAATCAGCGTGACCGCGTTTGAGTTGGCGAGGTTCGTGTAAGGATTCAGTCCAAATATCGCGATATCGAGAATGGCGGCGGCAAAGCCGATGACGAACGCGAACACGAAAAACCAACCGAGTTCCGCGCGCCGCGCGCGTCCTCTGCCATCGACGTAGAGGCGCAGACATTTCATGAAATAGCCGATCGGCGACAACGTCTCTGCCGCGCTGCTCACGTGCGCGCCCGTCGGCCGTGGATCATTCCAACCGCTCGCGGCCGGCGGCGCCGCCGACCATGCCGCTTGCGGTTGTTGCGTAACGGGCGGCGGCGGCGCATCCCCACCGCGCGCGGTGCGATACGCGGCCTGCGCAAACCGCACCCAATCGGGATGGTTCGTATCGCCCGTCCACGCGCTCAGATCGGCCGCCTGCACCTCGCCAAAACCAAACGGCGCCGGCGAGCCATCGAGCATCACCGGAATGAGCTTCGCCTTCTCGCGACCCATGCGCGCCTCTTCACGCACCCATTGCGACTTGGTCGAATGCTGGCTCCACAGCACGATCACCGCACGGCATTGCGTGAGCTTGCCTTCGATGTAGTCGGCCCAGGTTTGGCCAGGCGGAATCTCGGTGTCCCAGAACACGTCGAGCCCCATCGCCCCAAGCCCGCGCGCGATCCGCTCCGCGAAAGCGCGGTCCTCCCGCGCATACGAAACGAAGATGTCGGCCATGGGCGTCTCCAATCGGGAATCGCCCAAACCTAAACGCCTTTTATGACGCGGCACTACTGTAAGACGCGGCCTGCTGGTTCAAAGGCGGCGTATCTGTGGGCAATGGCAGCCTGGGCGCTTCGAGCTTGATCGGCGGCTCAAACGACACAGACGGCGCCGCCCCCGGGGCGAAAGCCATTACCGTGAGCGCCAACATCAGCACGCACGCTATGAACCCTGCCAACAAGCCAAACCGGGATTCACTATCGCCAGCCACGAGCTCTGTTCCTTTCCTGCCAGGACAACAGCAGAGAGGACTCTCGGTTCCCAGGCCGGATGCTATAGGCCGCGGCAATAGACCAAGGCCGGCGCGGGATCCCACGGCCCGCCGGCCAGCGTCATGGCGCGCGCGGATTCCGCGAATGAAATCTGGATATTGTGCGCCACGGGCGGAGCCTCGGCGAAGCAGACGGCGTCGAGGTCGTAGCCCGTCGGCCTCGTCCGCACCTCGCGAAACTCACAATAGACTTCGCCCCGCGTGCTGATGCGGTCGCTCTCAAACCGCCACGCGGGATCAGCGCACCCATCCGCGGTCGTAGCCCACAACCCAACATAGCGCGGCAGCGGCAGCGGCGCCGCCTCGCCCACCTGCGCCGCAGCCTCCGGATCGGGTTCCGGTTCGGCTGGATCAGCGCATGCGATCAGCGCCAAGGAAACCGCGGCCGCCAAAGCGGCGCGCGCAAACAAATGGGAGAGCCTCATTTCGCTCTAACCGCCCGCGTAACGATCCGTTCCAGCATGACGCTCGAAACCTGCGCCACAAACGCCTATGTTCTCCCTTCGTGCTAAGATCGCGCGAATGGACGAATCGATGACCGACGGCGGAGAGAACCTCCCCATTTCCCAGCGCGCGATGGCGCCGCCGCCTTACCTCGCCGCGCTCAATCCTGAGCAACGCGCGGCGGTGGAGGCGCTCGACGGCCCAGTGCTCGTGCTGGCCGGCGCCGGCACCGGCAAAACGCGCGTGCTGACGACGCGTCTCGCGCACCTGCTGCAAACCGGACGCGCCAAACCCTGGAGCGTGCTCGCCGTCACCTTCACCAACAAAGCTTCGCGTGAAATGCGCGAGCGTGTCGAACATTTGCTTGGCCCTGGCGCTGGCGGCCTGCCCTGGCTCGGCACCTTCCACTCGATCAGCGCACGCATGCTGCGCACGCACGCCGAACTGGTCGGGCTCAAGAATAATTTCTCGATCATCGACACCGACGATCAGATCCGCCTGCTCAAACAAATCATCGAAGCCGAAGGCATCGACGAGAAGCGTTGGCCAGCGCGGCAGCTCGCCAATTTGCTCGACAGCTGGAAGAACCGCGCGCTGACGCCCGAGAAAGTGCCGAAAGGCGAAGCTTTCTCATTCGGCGATGGCGCGGGCGTAAAGCTCTACGCGATCTACCAAGCGCGGCTAAAAATACTGAACGCGTGCGATTTCGGCGATCTGCTGATGCACATGATCGACATCTTCCAGCGCCATGCCGACGTGCTGGAGACGTATCACCGCAAGCTCAGTCACCTGATGGTCGACGAGTATCAGGATACAAACGTCGCCCAATATCTCTGGCTCCGCCTGCTCGCCCAGGCCCGCAAAAATCTCTGCGTCGTCGGCGACGATGACCAATCGATCTATGGCTGGCGCGGCGCCGAGGTCGACAACATCCTGCGCTTCGAACACGATTTCCCTGGCGCGCGAGTGGTGCGCCTCGAACGCAATTATCGCTCGACCGGCCACATCCTCGCCGCAGCCTCGCATCTCATCGCCAACAATCGCGGCCGCCTGGGTAAAACGCTTTTCACCGACGACGAAGATGGCCAGCGCGTCAAAGTCCGCGGCGTCTGGGACGGCGAAGCCGAAGCGCGCCTCATCGCAGACGACATCGAAGCCTGGCGCCAATCCAATCGCTCCTACGCCGACGCCGCCGTGCTCGTGCGCGCCGCTTGGCAGATGCGCGCCTTCGAAGAACGCTTCCTGATGTTGCGCATCCCCTACAAGGTGATCGGCGGCCCGCGCTTCTTCGAACGCGCCGAAATCCGCGATGTGCACGCCTATCTGCGCCTCATCCGCTCCGAGGATGACGACCTCGCCTTCGAGCGCATCGTCAATCAGCCCAAGCGCGGCATCGGCGAAAGCACGGTGCAAAAGCTGCACGCCCACGCCGGAAAGCCACCCGTCCGCTTCGTCACCGACAACGGCCCGCTGTTCGACCAAGACACCGGCGAAGTCGTCGTCACGCAAGACGAAGCCCCCGGCGGCGCCACGCGCTTCCGCAGCCTCGTCGGCGCCGCGCGTGAGATGGTTCTCACCGACGATCTGCCGCTGAAAGCGCGCACGGCTTTGCGCAGCTTCCTCACTGATCTCGACCGCTGGCGCGAACAAGCGCGCACGATCAGCCACGTCGAACTCGCCGAAATCGTGCTCGACGAAAGCGGCTACACGGACATGCTGCGCAACGATAAATCGCCGCAAGCGCAGACACGGCTCGAAAACTTGAAGGAATTGGTCCAGTCGATGGCCCAATACGACACGCTCGAAGCCTATCTCGAACACGTCGCCCTCGTGCTCGACATCGAAAGCGAGAGCGAAGGCGAAAACGTCCAACTCTCCACGCTGCACGCGGCCAAGGGCCTTGAATGGCCGCTCGTCTTCCTGCCCGGCTGGGAAGAAGAGGTCTTCCCCTCCAAGCGCGCCGTCGAAGAAAGCGGCGACAAGGGTTTGGAGGAAGAGCGCCGCCTCGCCTATGTCGGCATCACCCGCGCCCGCGAAAGCGCGCGCATCTCCTTCGTCGCCAATCGCCAGATCTACGGCCGCTGGCAGAGCGTGCTGCCCTCGCGCTTCATCGATGAATTGCCGCCCAAGAGCGTCGATGCCGTGAGCGAGACCGGCTATTCGATGCAAGCCGGCAACGTCCGCGAAGGCGCCTCACGCTTTGACTCCTTCGCGCCAGGCGCCGGCTTCAACAGCGCCTATCAAAGCCCCGGCTGGAAACGCGCCCAAGAACGCGGCGCGTTTCAATCCAAGCCGCCGATGATCGAAGGCGAAGCCCGCCTCGTCGCGCGCTCCGGCGACGCAGACTCACACTTCAAACGCGGCGACCGCATCTTCCACCAAAAATTCGGCTACGGCCGCATCCGCGGCGTCGAAGGCAACAAGCTGACCGTCGATTTCGACAAAGCCGGCGAGAAACGCGTCATCGACAGCTTCGTCGTTCCAGCGAGTGCGGCTTAGTCGTCGTCATCATCGTCGTCATTATCGTCCGATGAGCGCGCAGGCGTCACGGGCGCCGCATTCTGCTGCGGAGCGGGCGCTGATGTAGCTCGCTCTTCCCGCGCGCCATCGCCCATCGCGAATGAGAGCACGCCCCAGTTTGATCGCGGCTCATCGGCTTCAGCCGCCGCACGCACACGCACCGGCGCATTCTCCGGCCGCGCGCTCGGCGACGCTAACGGCACAATCTCGGCCGCGTTCGCTTCGTCGACCACCACCTCACCCGGATGCGTCACCATATGCGCCACCCCCGCCGCGCCCACGGCAAGCAACACGGCGGTGCCCATACTGGCGGCGATAAAGCCAAGCTTCTTCATGTCAGCTCTCCCTCGCCGCCACCAAGGCGGCGCGCGCCTGAACCCAAGCTGAATTGGAGCACGGCGCTCGCCTATCAAGGTGTTCCCTTTTGCCGGCGCCGCCTCTAATCCAGCGCCATGCTTCTCCTCACCGCCCTCGGCACGTTGACCCAAGTCCGCGCCGCCGCCGACGAACTCGACCGCCACGATCCCTCGCCCGCCGACGCGGTGAGCTGGTTCGAGGAAGGCCCCGGCAAGTTCCGCCTGGAAGTCTACGTCCCCACCGATCAGGACGCCGACAGCGCCTGCGCCATCATCGGCGCCGCGGCGCCCGAACTGCACATGATCCGCGACGAGGTGAAGGCCGCCGATTGGGTGGCGATGTCGCTCGAAGGTTTGCCGGCCGTGCGCGCGGGCCGGTTCATGGTCGCTGGCGCACACGCGCTCGCGAACGAAGAGAACGGCCTTAGCAAAATCTGGATCGAAGCCTCTGAGGCCTTCGGCACCGGCCATCACGGCACCACCTGGGGCTGCCTCATGGCGCTTGAAGGCATTTTACGCAAACGCCGCGTGAAGCGCGTGCTCGATGTCGGCGCCGGCTCCGGCGTGCTGGCGCTTGCCGCCGCGAAGCAAGGCGCAACCGCCCTCGCGATCGAGATCGACGAACGCGCCGCCGCCATCGCCGAAATCAACGCACAGCAAAACAAGCTCGCCAATCGCGTTCAAGTCATAGCCGGAGACGGCGCGCGCTACATCGCGCAGCAAAAATTCGATCTCGTCTTCGCCAATATCCTGATGCGCCCGCTGATCCGCTTGGCGCCAAAGCTTGTGCCGACCGTCGCGCCCGGCGGCACGCTCATCCTCTCCGGCCTGCTGCGCTCACAAGCGCCGCTCGTCCGCGAAGCCTACGCCAATCGCGGCCTCATCCTGGAACGCCAGATTCCGAAAGAAGCGTGGATGACGTTAGTCTGGCGCAAGCCTCAGCGCGCGTAGACATTCACCGCATACCAGCACGGTTGCGCCCCGCACGCATACATCGACAGCTCGATCCGATACTGCCCCGTCGCGCGCGGGCGCACCTGCACGACAGGCACGCGATCCGCGAGCACATCCTGCGCGATCACACTATTGTTCTGATCGAACACACGCAGATCGATATCGCGGCAGCGCGAGTCGCACACCCCGACAATGCGATAATCCTGTCCGGCCCGAAGGGTGACATTGTATTCGCGCGAACTGCGCTGGCTTAGGCCGCCGGCAAAGGGTCCCGCGGCGCGGACATAGCCTTCATTCGCCAGGATGACCTCGGCCTGGGCCAGCTGCTGGGCCAGTTCGCGGGCGAACGGGTCCGGCACCTGCGCGCTGGCGGGCGCCGCCAACAGCGCAAGCGCGCAAACCGCGCCCAACGCCTTTTTCACCCAAGAGCCCATGCAATCTCCCCGGCGTCGGCCGGATTTCGGAAGTTCGCCTCTTAAACCTCCGGTACGAAACCCCTAAACTCAAACCACTGAACCCGCCCTGAACCAGGGCCTCAAAGGACGCACATCGTGTTCCAAACCTATGACGATCCGGGCGGCCCCGCCCTTGG
>NZ_DASVYD010000045.1:0-75050 GCF_036392335.1 Vitreimonas sp. | reverse complement strand
CATCGGTTGACATTGCATCTGTAAAGCGAATGCTCACACGCAAGGCTTCGCCAAATGTGCTGCAATGCAAGAAGGACAAGAGACGTTCTGTCTCCAACGCCATCCTGATGCCGTGCGGCAGGAAGCCCAAATAGACGTCATCGATCGAAAGCTGAATGGCGCGCACCAATCGCACCAAGGACGGCCCATCAATGGAGCGCCCAGCGTTTCCATAGATCGCGGGATTGATTGCGGCGTCCTGCAAAATCGCCAGAGGATCGCGTCCCTTTAGGACTGCGCCCCCAAGCAATTTCTTGACTGCCTCACCATCCAGGCCGGGTTCTCTCTGGCCCAAAGCGTCCATCTGCGTTTCGCGCCCGCTTTTTGTCGTTGCGGGCGCTCTCATAGCATAGGGCGAAAAATGCGCTAGCAAGTAACCGAGTTGACGCATCCTCCGCTTCAACCGACGAAACTAAACATCTATGCTCTCGGCGATAGCCAACGCATCCTCGACCTCACGCCCAAGTATCGGACGGTGCTGTCTAGCTTGGTTGGCCGAGCAGCAATTGAACCGCCCGGATGTTTCCCGTCTTTCGGTAGATCAACGCTGCCTTGGTACGCCTAAGCGAGTGCGTGCCATAGGCGGACGGGGCAAGCCCGATCTCGGCAATCCAGTCATCGACCAGCCGACCATATTCGCGCGTTGTCATCGGATGAGTCCGATCCACCCACTCGGGAAGAACCAATCGCTTTCCTTCAACGCCTTACCGCGAACCCATGCCGCCACAGCGGCGCGCGCTTGCTCAGTGATTTCGAATTGGACCGGGGCGCCCGTTTTGCGTTGGGAGACGAGCGCTCGCGTCCGAACCTGTCAAAACGGACCTAGAAGGCACCATTACCTCCACGCATAGACCCAAGGCCGAACCGGCATTTCAGCCGTGGGCGTCGTTCTGAGAAAAGCTTGGTGTCGCAAGTCCGCGACGCTGGAGTTTTCCATGAACGTGCTCAAGACCGCCGCGGCCGCTTGCGTTGCCGCTCTTGCCCTTTCCGCTGCGCCGGCATTTGCCGGTGAATGCCCGACCGGCCAAGTCGCCACCAACGCGCTGGCCGACGCGCCGACCATGCCGAACCGCGTCACCGATGACGTGATCGCCTCGATCGATCTCTCCGATCGCTACGGCGTGCCAGGACGCCATCTGCGCATGCGCCGCCTCGTCGTGCAGCCCGGCGGCGTTGTGCCACTGCATAGCCATGGCGATCGCCCGGCCAACATCTATGTCGTCGAAGGCCAGATCACCGAGTATCGCACCACGTGCGCTGTTGGCGTCACGCACCGCGAAGGCGATGTCGTCGCCGAACAAGGCGAAGTTTCGCATTGGTGGCGCAACAATTCGCGTCGCCCCGCCATCCTCATCTCCGCCGACATCCCGCCGGCGGAAGGTAGCGCTCAAGGCGGCATGTAACGCCTGAGCACGCGCGCGGCCGCTTTGAAGCCCCCGACCCGCCCTCGCACCGAGGCGGCCGCGCGTCCTCTTCTCACAGTTAGAGCTTCGCCATGACCACGATGGATCATACACGCGCGCCAGCCTCGAATCTGGAGGCGCTGTTTTCGACGTTCGTCATCGGCGTCACAGCTTTTCTCACTGTCGTCGATCTCTTCGCGACGCAGGCCGTTCTGCCTGCCCTCGCCGCGCACTATAGCGTTGCGCCTTCCGCGATGGGCGTCGCAGTCAACGCCACCACGCTTGGCATGGCGGCTTCGGGTTTGTTCGTGGCGCTGTTCAGCGCACGCATCAATCGCCGCCACGGTATCATGTGGTCGCTGCTGCTGCTGAGCGTACCCACCATCTTGCTCGCCCACGCGCCGGATCTCACGAGTTTCACCGTGCTGCGCGTGATCCAAGGCATGCTGATGGCGGCCGCTTTCACGCTGACGTTGGCGCATCTGGGCGAGAGCTGCTCGCAGCGCGCTGCTGCAGGCGCCTTTGCGGCCTATATCACGGGCAACGTCGCATCCAACTTGGTTGGACGCTTGGTCGCTGCTGGGCTCGTTGATCACTTCGGCCTCGCGACGAACTTCTATGTGTTCGCCGCGCTCAACGCTGCCGGCGCGGTGCTCGTGTTTTTTACGATCCGCAACGCGCGGAGGATGGGCATGCCGATGATGCCGCCCGCGCCATGGGCGGCGTTTGCCACACACCTTGCCAACCCCGCGCTGCGCACGGCGTTCGCGATCGGTTTTCTGATCCTTTTTTCGTTCATCGGCGTGTTCACCTACGTGAACTTCGTGCTCGTGCGCGCGCCGTTCAGCATCGCGATGATGAGCCTTGGGCTTGTCTATTTCGTATTCGCGCCTTCCATTCTGACCACTCCGCTTGCGGGACGGATCGCGCAATTGTTCGGCGCACGCATTGCGGTGTGGTTCGGGCTCTCCGCTGCCATGCTCAGCTTGCCGCTCCTGCTGGCGCATGCGCTTCCTCTCGTCCTCGCAGGCATGGCGCTCGCGGCCATCGGCACTTTCCTCGCGCAAGCCGTCGCCACGGGCTTCGTCAGCCAAGCCGCCACCGCCGACAAAGGCGCAGCGAGTGGGCTCTATCTCGCCAGCTATTTCCTCGGCGGCCTCGCGGGCAGCGCGGTGCTGGGTCAGCTGTTCGATCGCTTCGGTTGGGAAGCCGCCGTCGCCGGCGTTGGCGTAGCGCTGCTGCTCGCGTGCGCGCTCGCGATCAATCTTCAAACCAAGGGGGCATCGGCCTGATGCTTTTCCGGCATTTCCGCCGGCGCGCCAGCGCCTGCACCCTCCCCTCAACACAGGAACGCGACATGCTCACCACCACGGAAATGAAGAAGCCCGCCGCCATGATGCGTCCGCTGCAAGGCCGCACGGCGCTCGTCACGGGCTCGACAAGCGGCATTGGCCTCGGCGTCGCCGAAGCTCTTGCCAGAGAGGGCGCGACCATCGTGCTCAACGGTTTCGGCGACAGGATGCAAATCGAGGACACCCGTCAAAAGCTCGAACAAACGCACAATGTCGCCGCCTTCTATCACGGCGCGGATCTTTCGAAGGCCGCCGCCGTGGGCGAGATGATGGACTACGCCAAGGCGCAAGCCGGCGGCGTCGACATTCTCGTCAACAATGCAGGCATTCAACACGTGGCGCCAGTGGATGAGTTTCCGCCGGAGAAATGGGACGCGATTCTCGCGATCAATCTTTCGTCGGCCTTCCACGCCATTCGCGCCGCCCTGCCAGGCATGAAAGCGCGCGGTTATGGTCGCATCATCAATGTCGCTTCGGCGCACGGCCTGGTCGCATCGCCGTACAAATCCGCCTACGTCGCGGCGAAGCACGGCGTGATTGGCCTAACCAAGACCGTCGCGCTCGAAGTGGCGCAGGCCAACATCACCGCCAACGCCATTTGCCCGGGCTACGTCTACACGCCGCTGGTCGAGAAGCAGATCGAGGACCAGGCCAAGGCGCACATGATCCCGCGCGAGAAGGTGATCAGCGACGTGCTGCTGAAGGCCCAGCCGAACAAACGCTTCGCGCAAGTAACCGAGATAGGGGCGCTCGCCGTATTCCTCGCCAGCGAAGCCGCGTCGTCCATCACCGGGACGGCGCTGCCGGTCGACGGCGGCTGGACCGCGCACTGACAAGAGCAAGGGGAGAAGCGCCATGCCAGACACGATGACGATGCCGCCTGACGCGAAAACGCGCACGAAGCGTGCCAATGCGGCCGCAGCCGAAACGAAGACCATCAACCTCGCGCTTCAAGGCGGCGGCGCGCATGGCGCTTTCGCTTGGGGCGTGCTCGACCGCTTGCTTGAGGATGAGCGCATCGCGTTCGAAGGCCTCTCCGCCACGAGCGCTGGCGCGATGAACGCCGTCGTCATGGCGTACGGCATGACGCAAGGCGGACGCGAGGGCGCGAAGAAGGCGCTGATGGGTTTCTGGCGCCGCGTAGCACACGCTGGCATGATCAGCCCACTGCAGCCGACCTGGTTCGAGCGCGCCCAGCACAATCACTCGCTGGAGAACTCGCCGGCGTTCGTGATGTTCGATTTGGTGACGCGGCTCTACTCCCCCTACCAATTTAATCCGCTGAACTACAATCCGCTGCGCAAAGTGCTCGAAGAGAGCGTCGATTTCGACATGCTGCGTGAAAAATCCGCGCTGAAGCTCTTCCTCTCGGCCACCAATGTCCGCACCGGCAAGGTGAAGATCTTCGGCAATGACGAGCTCTCGGCCGATGCCGTACTCGCCTCCGCCTGCCTGCCCTTCATGTTCCAAGCCGTCACCATCAACGGCGAGGCGTATTGGGACGGCGGTTACATGGGCAACCCGGCCATCTTCCCGCTGATCTACAAGTGCGACAGCCGCGACATCGTCGTCGTGCACATCAACCCGATCGAGCGCATGGAAACGCCGACCACTGCGCGTGACATCATGAACCGCATCAACGAGATCAGCTTCAACTCGTCGTTGATGCGCGAAATGCGCGCCATCGCGTTCGTCACCAAGATGATCGATGATGGCACCATCGACGACGGCAAGATGAAGCGCATGCTGATCCACGCCATCGAAGGCCAGGACTTCATGCGCGACCTCGGCGTCTCATCTAAGATGAACGCCGATTGGGAGTTCCTCACCCACCTCCGCGACGTCGGCCGTGAGCGTGCCGAGCACTGGCTCGACGACAATTTCAATGCCCTCAACAAGAGCACCAGCGTCGATCTCGGCGCGATGTATCTCTGATGGCGGCCGCAGCGCCGTGGCGCGACCTGGGCGCCCGCCCATTTGCCGCGCCGCTCAGGCGAGTCTGGGACGAGCTGACCAATCCGCCGATGCCGCCGGAGCGCGTTATCCGGGCGATTCGCGAAGCGGAGAGTGTGTCAGAGATATTGGTTGGCTGGGTTCAGCTCGCCGGTGTCGCCTTCTTCCTGCTGCTGTACGCCGCCTCGCTACCGGCTTTCATGAGCATGGGCCTGCAGCCTGTGCCAATTGCGCTGGCACTCTATGGCGCGTTCGTCGCCTGGCGGCTCAATCGCGCTTACGCCGACACGTTATCGCGGCGGCTACTTTCGATCTCGGCAGTCGTCGACGTCAGCGTGCTGATGCTGCTGATCTGGAGCTTCACGCTCCAATATGATGCGCCCGCCGCGCTCTACCTCAAAGGCCCCACGCTCCTCTACGCTTTCATCCTGATCGCCCTCCGCGCGCTCCGTTTCGACACCGGACACGTGCTGCTGACGGGGGCGCTCGCAATCGCCGGCTGGTGTATCCTCGTGCTGATCGCCGCCTCCAATGCCCCGGTCGCGAGCGATTACCCGGCCTACATGACCTCGCTTTCTGTATTCTGGGGCGCGGAAGCGGAGAAGATCGTCGCCCTGCTCGGCGCCACGTTGGTGCTGGCGCTTGCGGTCTCCCGAGCACGCGTGCTGCTCACGCGTACCGCGGTCGAAGAAACCGCTGCGCGGGACTTGTCGCGCTTCCTGGATGCAAGCGCTGCGAAGCGCGTGCGCTCTGCCGCCTCTGAGCTCAAGGCTGGCGACGGCGAACTGAAGCCGATGGCGATCATGTTCCTCGACTTGCGCGGCTTCAGCATAGCCTCCGCGAGCCTGCCGCCCTCGGATGTGATCGGCATTCTACAAGAATACCAAAGCCGCTTCGTCCCAATCGTTGAAAGCGCGGGCGGCAGCGTGGACAAATACTTGGGCGACGGCATCCTCGTCAGCTTCGGCGGCGACAACTCGGGCTCCGAGGCCGCGAAAGCCTTCTCCATCGTGCCCGCCTTGCTCAAAGCAGGCGATGATTGGGCCGTCGAACGCGCCCGCCGCAACGCTCCACCCTTGAGTGTTGCCGTCGCCATCACACACGGCGACGTGGTCCACGGTGTCATCGGCCACGATGATAGGCTGGAGTTCACTGTCATCGGCGATGCCGTGAATCTCGCGGCCAAGCTTGAAAAGCACGCGAAGCTCGAGCACGCGCGCGTCATCACCACCCGAGCGGCGTTCGATCAAGCGCGCGCGCAGGGTCTGGATCCCCCCTACCGCCGCATCGCGCCGAAGGCCTACGTAGAAGGCGCCGCAGCGCCGGTCGATCTCGTCATCGTCGCATAAGCGGCGCGCATACGCGCGATAACGAACTGGCATTTTAACTCGCCGCCGCTACCTCCCATCATCTCCTCACAACAAGGAGGAACCGCCATGCAAGACGACATCGATTGGATGAGCGCCAGCTCTGATCTTGGCCTGGTTCAGCTCTGCCGCGAGATGGCCGCCCTCGCCCGCCCGGTCGAAGCGATCCTGAAACGGCCCGCTCAGCGCGTCCGCCGCACGCGCCGGATCGCCGCGCAACGCGTGAGGGTCACGTGAAGCGCACTGTCGACGGCTGTCCGATCGAAGCAGAACGGCGCAAAGAGCTCGAGGGACGCCCCCGCGTCGTCATCATTGGCGCGGGTTTTGGCGGCCTCTCCGCCGCGAAGGCGCTCGCGCACACCAAGGCGCACGTCATCCTGATTGACCGACGCAACCATCACCTGTTTCAGCCGCTGCTGTACCAAGTGGCGACAGCCGGCCTCGCGCCAACGCAAATCGCCACACCGATCCGCGCCATCCTGCGCCACCAGCGCAACACCGATGTCGTGCTCGGTCATGTCGACGGCATCGACACCGCTGCGCAGCAAATCATGCTCGGCGAACGGCGCGTCGCCTACGACCACCTCATCGTCGCCACCGGCGCGCGCCACTCCTACTTCGGCCGCGATGAGTGGGAGCGTTTTGCGCCGGGCCTCAAGACGCTCGAAGACGCGACCGAGCAGCGCAAGCGCATCCTGCTCGCTTTCGAACGCGCCGAACTTGAGTCCGATCCGGCCGAACGCGCGAGACTCACAACCTTCGTCGTCATCGGCGGCGGCCCGACTGGCGTCGAAACCGCCGGCGCCATTGCCGAACTCGCCAAGAAGGCGCTCGCCAAAGACTATCGCCGCATCAACCCGCATTGCGCGCGCATCATCCTGGTCGAAGCCGGTCCGTGCGTTCTCGGCGCCTTCCCTGAAGACCTATCCGCAAGCGCGCAACGATCGCTTGAGTGTCTCGGCGTCGAAGTCCGCACCGGCGTGCCGGTGACATCCATCGACGCCTACGGCATCAAGCTTGGCGCCGAGCGTATCGACTCGCGCTGCGTGATCTGGGCTGCCGGCGTGCAATCCTCACCCGCAGCGCGCTGGTTGAACATTCCCGCCGATCGCGCTGGGCGCGCCACTATCGGCGCCGACCTCCGCGCGCCGGGACACGACAACATCTATGTCATCGGCGACTGCGCCGCGGTCGATGGTGCGTCAGGCAAACCGTTGCCCGGCGTAGCGCCAGTCGCGAAGCAGCAAGGCGTTCATGCTGCTGAAACGATCAAAGCGGCACTCCGCCGCAAACGTTTCACCAAACCGTTCCGCTATGTCGACTTCGGCAACCTCGCCACGGTCGGCCGCAAGGCCGCCGTTGCGAACTTCAACGGCTTTCATTTGCGCGGATTCATTGGTTGGCTCGTTTGGAGCGCCGCGCACGTCTATTTCCTGATCGGCTTCCGCAATCGCCTCGCAGTCACCATCGATTGGTTTTGGAGCTACCTCACCTTCGAACGCGGCGCGCGCCTCATCACCGGCGACGTAACCGCAACAGCGGCGCCGGCAGCGCGCGACTTAGAAGCGGCGTAACCATGCGCGTGACATTCTGGGGCGGGCACGGATCAGCGGCGCTGATCGTTGAGGCGGATGGGCGCAAGGTCTGCCATGTCCTTCGCCATCCTGAAGATAGCCCCGCCGCAGACGAAGCACTCGTCACCGAAGCGGCCGCCAACGCCGACCTGCTCGTCTTCCCCGGCAGCCTCGATTCAGGCCTGACGCTGAAGGAGCGCGCGGGCGCTCACCTGCTGGCGCTCGGGTGCGGGCAGCAGGAGCGCAGCGCCGACGAACTCAACCGCTTGGGCGCGGAGGCAGCGCAGGAATCTCCCAATGTTTTCTTCGCGCGCCGGAAAATGTCGCTCGACCTGTAACCGGCGCCCTTACGCAACGAACTCAAGCACTAGAGCGCCGTGTCAGGCGCCGTCTGGCCAAATCGCCAACGTGGGAGGGGTAGCCCATGGAAATGCAGCAGATCCGGTACTTTCTGGCGCTGGCGCGCGAGCTCAATTTCACCCGCGCCGCCGAGACTTGTAACGTCACCCAGCCCGCGCTCACCCGCGCCATCCAGGCACTCGAAGCCGAACTCGGCGGGCGCCTCTTCAACCGCGAACGCAATCAAACCCACCTCTCCGAGCTCGGCCGGATGATGCTGCCCTACATCCAGTCGATCCAAGCGCAGGCCGACGCCGCGCGCGTGCGCGCGAAATCCGTCGGCAAAATGAAGAACGTGGAACTGAAGCTCTGCGCCATGTGCACGCTCAGCCCGACTCTGATGGCCGACTTCATCGTCGGCTTCCGCCAAGCCAATCCCGGCGTCGACCTCAATGTTTCTGATGGCTCCGTGAAAGACGTTCTCCAACAGCTCACATCAGGCGAACGCGAAATCGCGGTACTCGGCCATCCGGAGGAGATCGACGATCGCTTCCACGCCCTGCCGCTTTATCGCGAGCGTTATGTGGCGGTGCTACCCATGCAGCATCGCCTCGCCAACCAGAAAGAAATCCACGTCGCCGATCTCGACAACGAGCCCTATGTCAATCGCATCAATTGCGACCTTGGCGATTTCGCCGGCGATCAGTTCGCGCGCCAAGGCGTGCAGGTGAAAGTCGTGTTCAAAAGCGAGCGCGATGATTGGGTGCTCGGCATGATCCGCTCCGGCATGGGCTGGGGCTTCTTCCCCGAAAACTTCGCCTTCCCCAGCGATGTCGCCGTGCGCCCCATCGTTTCACCCGAATTCACACGCACCGTCTCGCTCGTTACCGTGCGCGGCCGCCCCTTCTCCCCAGCGGTCGGCGCGTTCGTGAAGGCCGCGCGCAGCTTCGTTTGGCCGAGCAAAAGCCACGATGCAGTTCTCTCAGCTGCGTGATGCACAATCGGTATGGCGCGTGCGGCAACGTCGCGCCGGCTAGACGCGAACTCTCCTGTGACCCGACAACGTCGCCGAGGAGATCGTAATGCAGACGCTACGCTGGATCAGCAGCGGCCTCTTCGGCCTGGTGGCTCTATTCTTCATCTGGTTCGGGGTGACCTACGCAACGGTCGGCGACATGCTGTGGTTTCACGAGGCCGCCGTGCCGGAAGCTGCCCGCGCTGCCGTACGCCCCCTCTATTTTGCGCTGATGACCTTGATCGGCGGCGCCTCAATCGCGCTAGGTTTGCTGAGCCTCTACGTCATCGCCATGCCTCTGCGCAGCGGCGCGCCCGGCGCAGGCGCTGCGCTATTGCTTACCAGCGCAGTCGCCCTCGCGCTGGCGGCGGGCGCTGCGGAGAAGCTCGCCGCGGCAACCGGCTCGCCAACGTCGTGGCACATCATGGGCGTCATTCTTGCAACCTCGCTGATCGCCTTTGCTTTGAACGCGATTGCCGCGCGCGCTAGAGCTGGGCGCCGAGGCGAACGCCATGGCTGATCGAGATGGATTGAACATGGCCTCGCCGCTCGCGTGCGAATCTCGCGTGGTTTGTCGCGCAGGTCGCTCATGCGCGCGCAACGAACCTGGCAAGATTGTCGAGCGAGGCATGTAGGCCTTCCAGGTGATCGCTCTCCTTGATGCCCGGAGGCGTATCTTCGGCGATGATGCTGACTTCAGTGACGTCATTATTAGAGGTCAGCGTCCAGGTCGTGGTCATGGCGGCTGCGAATAGAGGATCGTCGGACTTGAAGGTCACGATCTCGACGATCACGCGATCGGGCACGATCTTGGCGAAGACTACATCGACCCCCCATACCAACCCAGGTGTGGCGGGGGGTGTTCCGGGGTTTGCGTTTTGGAGTGAGTGCGGGAGGCGTGATGCAATTGAGCGTCGCCCGCGTCCGCTGGCGTCTCGGCCCTGCGGGCTTCGATCGTTGACGCGGATTTCGCATGGTTTGTCGCGCAGGCTGGTCACCCGCGAGCGACGGACCTGGCCAGATTGGCGCGCGAGGCATTCAAGCGTGCTGCGGGTATCTGCGCTGGTCCGCACCGCCACAAAACTGCTTTGACCAATCCGCCAGCAGCGGACTAGCCTTGCACAAGGGGAGATCATGAGACTTGTTGCACTTCCGTCCGCGTTCTTGCTGGCCGCTTGCGGGCTGGACACCGTGCCTGATGGGCCGCCGAACTTCCAGGCCGGCTATAAGGACGGATGTGAAACGGGTTACGCCGCGGGCGGCATGACCCTGTTCTTCAAGTTTACACGCGACGTTGAGGCCTACGACCAGGATGCTCTCTATCGGCAAGGCTGGGAGGCCGGCTTTCAATAGTGCAACAGCCAGCAGAACACTCTAAACAGCATGCCGGCGCCCGACGGCGACGAGGCGCCCAGGCGTGATGACGCAGTTACTGGCGCACCATATGACGAGCCGCACCGGGGACCAGAGAATTGAGGCTTGAGAGCGCCGACGACACATAGGCTCCGCGCACGGCACGCCGCTAATCGGAAAACCATTCCCGCATCAGCACAAAGGCGGCGTCCTTGCTGATCCCCAACTCGACCGCGAGCGCGACTGCCGCCGCACCCCACCTGCCGTCTGCAATCGTGCTGCGCGATTGGCCCTGATCGGCTGCGGCCCGCACCTCGCGCAGCGCCTCAGCGCGCGCGCGGCTCATCGTGATTTCCTTGTGACGAATGCTCGATCGGTTGCGCACAGCAGACGCCTTCTGCGCGGCCGCGCTCAGAGCCAATTCCATGTCCATCGCCCCTGAAGCGAAGGACGTCACGATGTCCTTTGCCTCCGCAGGCTCTATCGCAAACCACTCGACCGCCGAACCGGCGGCAATATGGCGGCCCTGCGATTTCAGGTGCGCGTGAACCGCCCGCTCGACCCGGTTGTCTTTGACCGGCACTTCGAAGGCGCTCCGCGACGGTGCGCGCCGTGAAGCCAATCTTTGTCATGCCTGGCTCAAGGATGGCGCCGCTGGTCCAGCTCGCCGCTTGAAGCCCATACACAAAGCACGTGGGTCCAGCCTCAGGCGCGTCTGGCTCCATTTCATTCTGATCCTTATCAGGCCTCCACTATCGCCATCGCCGCACCAGAGAACAGCTTTTGCCCCAACGGCTGGCGATCCCCAAGCTGAACTGGAATGGCTGAGATCCGACATGTTTTGCGATGAGAGAGATGCACCGGTTTTGAGAGTGCCGGCGACGAAGAGATATTCTTCGATAGTTTGGGAGGGTTGAGTTTGGGGGCGGGGTTTGGGCGTCGCCCGCGGACGCGCGCCCGCGCTCTTGTCGCGATGCGACCGAGCCGCTGCGCGTCTCGACCCTGGCGGGCGGCGATCGCTGGCGCGCGCTTGCAAGCACCCAGACTAGGTGGCCAAAGTCAGCACGATCTCAAAAACAAACCATCCGCGATACTTCCCCAGAACGGGGGTGAAGCCGGTTGTTGGACTCAACCTAACCGGCCGCGCAGACAGCGCGGATGCAGGATCGAAGCCACCGATGAACTGGGTCGGCATCTAGCCGCGGATGCCAAACGAGCGAAACGGCGAAGTCGGAAGCACGAACCGGCAGCGCAAAGCTGACCATACCTTCGCGCAACGATGCAGTGTGCAGCTCTGGCACCGTCGCGACCAAGTCCGACAATCTCGCAATCGCAAGCGCGGTCGCAAATCCGCCCACCGAACTCGCGACATTCCGTTTAAATTTCTCCGGCAGCAATTTTCCTTCCATCGAGTCTTCGTCGAAACCGGTTCGAGAGACGATGACGTGGCGGGCCTCGGTGTAGCTTTTCAGACCAATCTTCTTTCCCGCGAGCGGATGCGCCGCCCTGATCACGCCGATGAGGCGATCGCGAAAGAGCGCCTGGGCGCGAAGCTCCGGTCCCATGACTGGCTCAACGAGGGCAGTCTCGAGGTCGATGCGTCCTTCGCGCAGGGGCGCGCTGTCTTTGTCGGGCTTTTGGAGGAAGTTCAGGCGAATGCCAGGGGCGTCCGCAGCAATACGCGCGAGTAAGCGCGCCCCGAAGTTCTCAACGAACCCATCGCTGGTTCGCATGGTGAAGGTGCGCTCCACCGTTGCCAGGTTCAGCGCCTTCGATGGGCGAAGGAGCGCTTGACCTTCGTCCACCAACGCGCCCACGCGTTCCTGAAGCTCAAGCGCGCGCGGAGTCGGGACCAGGCCCCGCCCCGCACGCACCAGCAACGGATCTCCCGTGGCCTCCCTGAGCCGCGCCAGAGTCCGGCTCATCGCCGAAGGACTAAGCCGCAAACGCTCTGCTGCGCCCGCCACGCTGCCCTCTTCGAGAAGCACGTCCAGCGCGACCAGCAAGTTCAGATCAGGGGCCGACATTAGTCCCTTGTACCATGACATGGCGTCCAACGCACGAATAACCTGCAATCAGTGCGTCTTCCGCCCCATCACTTATCGACCCAAATTCGTCACCACACCAAGGAGACGGCGTTATGGGACAAAGCACTCTAGAAGCGAGCATGGCGCGCATGAGCGCCATCTGGGGGCCGCTGACCTCAGAACTCGTCGCCGCCGCTCGAGATCAGATCGAAGCTTTGGCGCAAGCCTCCCCTGAGGAGCCGTGGCTCGCCGAACTCCACCGGGACCAACCGGCAAGCCGTGAACTCTATCGCGACGTCGAGAGTGGCTTTGTGCTGCTCGCGCATTTCGAGCAAGCAGCGCTCTACCGCCCGCCGCATGACCACGGCCGCAGTTGGGTGATCTACGCCGTGCAACAGGGCGAGAGCGAAATGGGCTCCTATGCGCGCGTCGAAGATGGAGCTGGCCAGACCAGGCTCGTGAAGCGTAACGCGACTCTGGTGGGGCCCGGCCAAGCGCAAGTGTACTTGCCCGGCGACATCCACGACACGCTATGCGTCTCGGGCCCGGCGCTGCTCTTTCGCTTCACAGAACGCGACCTGAAGAAAGAAGACGCCGTCGATAAGCGAGTGACGCGATATGTGCAGCGTGACGGCATTTGGGTTCCCACCGCGCCATGACCACTCAGACCGAGGGCGCTGGCGACAGCACTACAAAATCGCTTGATCCGAGGCGTGCTGTCCCGATTGCTGCAATCTTGGCTGCAATGGCGCTCGTCGTCATTGACGCCGGCGGCGCCAATCTCAGCCTACCGTCCATTGCCGCCTCTCTGCACATAGATCCATCGACCGCCATTCTCGTAGTAACGGTGTATCAGCTCGCGGTCGTCATGGCTTTGTTGCCCAGCGCTGCGTTGGGCGAGCGATTTGGATTGCGGCGCGTGTTCGCGGCTGGCGTCATCACATTCACCGCCGCCGCACTCATAGCAGCGTCATCGGCGTCGTTGCCCCAGCTTCTGCTGGCGCGCTTCATTCAGGGGCTGGGCGCGAGCGCGATCCTGGCGCTGGGGGTGGCGCTGCTCAGAGCGACAGTTTCGGACCGCTTGCTCGCGGCCGCTATCGGCTGGAACGCGATGACAGTCGCGCTTGCGGCCGCCGCTGGGCCCGCCATAGCGGCGATCATACTCTCGCACTTTAGTTGGAATTGGCTCTTCGTGTTCGAGCTGCCGCTGAGCACTCTGGTTCTTCTCGCCTCACCCGCCTTGCCGCTGGTCGCCCCCGCCAGCCAGCGCACAGACTTCCTCAGCATCGCCCTCAACTTCGCGGCATTCGGGCTTCTGATTTTCGGCATCAACGTCGCGGTGCCTCATCCGTTGGCGGCTGGATGCATGCTTTTGGCGAGCCTCCTGGCATTCGCTACGCTGATCGCTCGCGAAGCCAATCGCAGCCGGCCATTATTGCCGCTGGACCTGTTGCGCGGCGCCTCGTTTCGCAACTCCATTCTCGCGTCGGTGCTGTGCTTCGTTGGCCAGACTGCCGGATTGATCGCCCTGCCGTTTTACCTTCAAGTGGGCCTGGGTCTGTCGCCCTCGATGGTGGGCCTCTACCTTACGGTTTGGCCGCTTAGTATCGCAGCGACAGCGTTTGTTGCAGGACGCCTGTCGCGGTGGGCCAGCAGCAGCGTGCTTTGCGTGTCCGGTGCGTCTCTACTTGCTCTTGGCATGTTCGCAGTGGCGGCTTGGCCGTTGCGTAATCCCATCGTGCTCGTGCCATTCCTAGTGGCGTCCGGGATCGGCTTCGGCCTCTTCCAGGTTGCCAACAACCGCAACATGTTTCTCGCAGCGCCGCTGACGCGCAGCGGCGCTGCCGGTGGCATGCAGGGCACTGCGCGACTGCTTGGACAGGCTGGCGGCGCCGCGCTTGTCGCGCAGCTCTTCACGGCTTTTCCTCTGGGCGCGGCGCCACATCTCGCGATGGGAGTGGCCGCCACGTTTGCTCTGGCGGCCAGCGCCGTCAGTATGTTTAGGGCGATCACGCCATGACATTGCGCGCTGCTTAGTTCACCTAGCCCGCCGACGATGTCGCGCTTTCTGCTGCAGCCCGTGACGACTTCGATTGTAACCAAGAGATTGCCATCCCGAACCAAGGATCGCTCGGCCTCGCACGGCCAATAGCCATGACCCCGGGCCTTTGCCGGTGCGGGCGGACGCAAGGACGATTCTTGTGCAGGCATTCCGCAGCCCATCTCCGCTCGATAAGGATCACCGGGCCGCACAGCGCCAAGCGCACCACGAGAGAGAACCTGCATGCGCCATTGCAGAGCAGCATCCCACGAGCGGCGCGCGGCGCCCAAGCATCTGTCATCAATGGCGTGTTCAAGAGCGCGGCGGCTTGAACCCCCGCAACCTACAGCGCACTCACGAGCGCCGGCCAATCCCCAGGATTGGCCGGCGCTCGCCCTGTAAAGTCACACGATCGCCCCCGACGCCGCGATATCCGCACGCATCGAGCGCACCTCCGGCGGGCGGCTTCAATGTCGAATCTCCAAATACGCGGCGGGCCTCTTGCGCCAGGGCGGACGCGCCACGGCTTCGCCGGTCGCCGCGGCGTTGGCCGCCTTATGCTCCCCGCTGAACGGAGGACCTGAACTACTCGCACATCGTCACAGACCTCCGCGACAACGCGTCAGACGAGCGATCTACGCAATGGCGTCCGTTCCTGGGATCGGACCATCGACGCACTGTCGCGACATCGTCACGATCAAGCGCAAGCTGGTCTTGAATACTACACGCCGCGCTAAGCGTGGCGGCGCCGACACCTCAGAGATCGCGCCACGCTTTGAGCGCGCCCACACTCGTCGCTGCGTGGACGCCGCGCGCCACGGCGCGGGCGAGACAATCGGCGGCGAGCGCGCCGAGGCGCGCGACCGACAAGGCGCGGGGTTCGGCAATGGGCCGCGCCGCCGTCGCCAGCGCGAACACGACATCGCCGTCGAAGGGCGCAAACACCGGTCGGATCGCGCGCGCCAAGCCCGCGCTCGCCATCTGCGCGACGCGCTTGCATTCGGCGGGTGTGAGATCGGCATCCACGGCGACACAGGCGATCGTGGTATTCGCGCGCGGCGCAGGATTGGCCTTGGCCCCCTCCCAATCCTCAAGATCGAAGGCGTGCGCCGCATCCGGACGCACGCCGCCGAACTCGCCATCGATCTCGAACGCATGCGCCCAGAAAGCGCGACTGCCTGGCATCGTGGTCGAACCGAAGGCGTTCACGCAGGCGAGCGCGGCGACAGTGCATCCATCCGCCGTGACGATGCTCGCGCTGCCTTGTCCGCCCTTGAGCGCGCCGGCCTTGGCGCCAAGGCCGGCGCCCGCATTGCCGAGCGGCGCCGCGCGGGCGCGCGCCGCGTAAGCCGCGCGGCCCAAATCATTGTAGGGCGGCGCGTCGCCCCAAGTTTTGTCGCCGCCATTGGCGAGATCGTAAAGAATCGCCGCCGGAATGACCGGAGATCTCGGCACGCCGGGCGCGTCAACGAGCCCGAAGCCCCGCCCTTCCGCGCCCATCATCGCCGCCACGCCATCAGCCGCGGCCAATCCATACACGGAGCCACCCGCCAACACGAGCGCATCCACCGCATCGACCAAATTCTCCGCCGCCAGCGCGTCGGTCTCGCGCGTGCCCGGGCCGCCGCCGCGCACATCGACTGCACACACCGCGCGCTGATCTGGCACGATCACCGTGACGCCCGTCAGCGCCTTGTGATCCTCGGCGCAGCCGACACTGAGGCCGGCGACGTCGACGAGCGAATTGGTGGCGCCAATATGAGACATGGCCGCCAGGAACCCCGCCCTGCGGCAAAGCGCAAGCCCTTTAGGGGTTTTCTCAGATCGAGTCCGACGTGTACGAAACACGTGATGCTCAACCACCTGACCAGGCGCTCTGGCGCACTCCTCATCGCGTTTGCGCTCGCTGCTTGCGCCGCCACATCCACACCTGCAGCGCCAACCAGCCGGCGCGAGCCCGCGCCCACGGGCGAGGCGATGGTCACGGCCGCCAATCCGCACGCGGTCGAGGCCGCGCTGGAGATGTTGCGCGCCGGCGGCTCGGCGGTTGACGCCGCTATCGCCGCGGAGCTCGTGCTCGGCTTGGTCGAACCGCAGAGCTCGGGCCTCGGCGGCGGCGGCTTCCTCCTCTTCTATGATGGCCGCAGCGAACGCATGACGGGCTATGACGGCCGCGAATGGGCGCCGGCGGGGGCGACGCCAACCATGTTCCTCGACGCGCGCGGACGACCGATGTCCTTCCTCGACGCGCAAGCCAGCGGCCGCTCCACCGGCGTACCGCTGCTGATCCCGATGCTGAAGCTGGCGCACGACGATCACGGCCGCTTGCCGTGGGCGCGGCTGTTTGAGCCGGCGATCCGCCTCGCCGAGAACGGCTTTGAGGTCTCGCCCCGCATGGCGCGCATGATCGCCGGCGCCGGCGAACGTGGCCGACTGCGCGCGGATTTTCAGGCGCGCGCCTATTTGTTCGATCGCGAGGGCGCGCCTTTGCCTGCGGGCACATTATTGCGCAACGCCGCCTACGCCACGACGCTGCGCGCCATCGCGCAGCACGGCCCAGCCGCCATGACCCAAGGCCCCATCGCCGATTCCATCGTGGCTGCCGCGCGCCGCAATCCTCGCGGCGGCACGCTCACCCACACCGACCTGCAAACCGCACAGCCGCGCCGCGTCGAGCCAATCTGCGGCGCCTATCGCGTTTATCGTGTCTGCACGCTCGGCCCACCGACGTCCGGTAACGCCGTCATTTCAATTCTCGGCCTTTATGAGCGCGCGCGGCCGCAGCCAGGCGGGGCAGCCAATGCCGATGATTGGGCGGCGTTCCTGTGGGCGAGCCGGCTCGCCTACGCCGACCGCGATCATTACATGGCGGACGACCAATTCGCGCCGGTGCCGACACAAGAACTCTACGCGCCGGCCTATCTCGATAGCCGCGCCAGCGTGATCGATCTCTCCCGCGCGCCGAGCCACGTGAGCGCGGGCCAACCAGCGGGCGTCGAGCTTTACGAGCGCTGGGGCCGCGATGACGGCGACGATCACGGCACCACGCACCTCTCGATCGTCGACGCCTGGGGTAATGCGGTGTCGATGACGGCCACCGTGGAAAGCGCTTTTGGCTCGCAGCGCATGGCCTCGGGCTTCTTCCTCAACAATCAGCTGACGGACTTCGCGTTCGAACCCACGCTCAATGGCCGCCCGGTCGCCAATGCCGTCGCCCCCAACAAGCGCCCGCGCTCGTCGATGTCGCCGGTGATCATCACCGATCGCGACGGAGACCTGGAAATGGTCATCGGCTCGCCGGGCGGATCCTCCATCATCGGTTATGTCGCGCGCACCACGATCGGCGTGCTCGACTGGAATTTGCCGGTGCAGGACGCGATCAATCTCAGCAACATCACCGCCCGCTTCGCGCCCGCCAATCTTGAGCCGGCGCGATTGCCCGCCGGCGTGGGCGAGGAACTGACGCGCCGCGGTTGGGAATTCCGCGATGTGACCGGATTGGAGGAAAGCGGCATTCACGCGATCCGCGTCACGCCGCGCGGGCTTGAGGGCGGCGCTGACCCCCGCCGCGAAGGCGTGGTCGGCCGTATTCCCTCCACGGCGCAGGCCGCGGCTACGCCGCCGGCAAGGTAATCTTGAAAGTCGAGCCTTCGGCGCCGGTGCGGGTCAGTTCAAGTTCGCCGCCCATGGCGCGCGTCAGCTCGCGGGCGATGGCGAGCCCGAGCCCGGTGCCGCCCGCTTCCGGCGCGGCGGAAACGAACGGCTCGAACAAGCGCGCGCGCAGGGTGTCGCGCACGCCCGGCCCGTGATCGATCACCTCGATCTCGCAACGCCCTTCCATGCGCAGGCCGCGCACCAGCAATACTTTGTCGCGGCGTGTATGTTCCTTCATCGCCTGTCCCGCGTTGCGGATCAGGTTAACGAGAATGCGATGCAGGTGATCGGGATCGGCCACGCACGCCAAGCCAGGCTCGATATCGTGCTTGTATTCGATGGCGCCGAAGCCGATTAGCGCATCCGCCGCCGCCTCCTCCGCTGCGTCCGCGACGATCACCCGCTCCAGCACCGGCGGGTCTTCATCGGCGCGGCCATATTTGAGCGTGCTTGCCGCCAAGCCTGCGGCGCGATCGATGGTGCGTTCCAAACGCGGCGCGAGTTGGCGCACGGCCGGGTCCTCCGATTGCGCCAGGCGATCCGCCACCAGCTGCGCCGTCGACAGCATGTTGCGCAGATCATGTCCAATGCGCGCGACAGCCGCGCCCAAAGCGGCGAGCCGCTCATTCTGGCGCAGCGCATTGCGCACCTGTTCAGCCATATCCGCGGCGGCGCGCTGGGCGCGACCGATTTCGTCGGTGCGCTGGCTGCGGGGAAAGGCGATCGAAACGTCCTCGGGTCTGTCGCGGAAACGTTCGATAGCCAGCGTCAAATCCAGCATCGGCCGTACAAACGCCGCGGTCAGGGCCACATAAATCAAAGCGCCGGCGGCCATGAGAATGAGCGTTGAGATGCGCGCGAAACTCTGCGCGAAGCGTTCCATCGCGCGCTTCAGCGGCGCCTCGTCCAGCACGATTTCGATGAACTCGCCGCTCTCGAACCGCGGTCGCGCCAATACGCGCAATACCCGCCCCTGCGGCGCGAACAGAGTCTCGACCGACCAGCGGAAGCGCTGAAACGGCGTCGCGCGCGTATAATCATAAACGACGAGATGCTGTGGCGGCGGCCCAGCGCGCTCGAGCAACAATACGCGCTCGCCGTCGCGCTGCATCGCCACGCGCTGCACGCCGGCATTGGTCAGCAGCTCATATTCAAGCGATTCCGCGATTTCGTATTCGGGCGTCACCTCAAGCGCGAGCGCGGCGATCTGGGCCAAGCTAATGCGCTCACGCAGCCAGCTTTCGTGGAACCCGGCGATCGCGGGCGCGAACACGAACACTTCGCCAGCCACCACCGCCAGCACCGTCAGCGCAAGCAGCCGCCCGGCTAAGCTGCCGATGAACGCCCGCGCGCGCTGGATCGGACCGGCGGGCCGAGCGGGGAGCGAAGGTGGCGACATATTCCGCTATGCCCTTATCGCAGAGACGGAAGGCTGTCCCGGCTCGAGTTCCCGGAACCTGCAATGCAACCGAAAATTCACTCGGCGCCGCCGGCTTAAGCGCTTACCTTGTGGATATTGCCGGCCCACGGACAATCCCAAGGCTGCTGGCAACTGAGAGCGCACACGGCTCCCGCCTTTCCCAGAACGGAGCATTCTCATGACCACCCCGACTAAGCCGCGCCTTCGGCGCGCATTGTGGATATTTGGCACGGTGTGGGCGATCGCCATCCTCTTTATCGCGGTGCGGGCTTTCGTGCCGCTGTAAGCTTGACCATGGGCTGGGGCTGGGGTAATGCCCGCCCCTTCGTTTTTACACCCCTAGAGATCGAGACGCGTCGTGAGCACCAAGCGGACCTACCAACCGAGCCGGCTTGTCCGTAAGCGCCGCCATGGTTTCCGCGCCCGTATGGCCACCAAAGGCGGCCAAAAGGTGCTGTCCCGTCGTCGCGCCAAGGGCCGTAAGCGCCTTTCCGCCTAAGCAGCGGCCTTGCGCCGCCGGGCTTATCCCGGCATCCCGGCCGAACGAGCCGGTCCAATGACCCCAAAACCAGCCCTCGAACGCCTGCGCAAACGGGCGGAGTTCCTGTTCGTGCGCCAAGGCGCGCGGGCTGGACGCGGTTGCGTGCTGATCGAAGCCCGCCGCAAGGCTGAGGACGGCCCTATCCGGGCCGGATTTACCGCCAGCAAGAAGGTTGGCAACGCGGTCGCCCGCAACCGCGCCAAGCGCCGCCTGCGCGAAGCCGCCCGCCAATTGCTGCCCCGGCACGGCCTCCCAGGAGTGGATTACGTGCTGGTGGCGCGTCAAACCACCCCGGACGCCCCCTGGGACGCCTTGCTTGACGATGTCGGAAACGCGCTGATAAGGCTCCGCGCCGACCTGCAGAAAGGGCGCGCCGCGCCTGAGAAACGCAAGGGCCCGACGCCCAATTCCCCGACCGAAAGCGACTAAGCAAACCATGGACAACCGCAGCGGCCGAGGCCCCAGCGAAAACCGGAACATACTGATCGCGGTCGCGCTTTCGGCCGCCATCCTGTTCGGCTTCGAATTCTTCTACAACGCACCCCAGCGCGCGCGGCTCCAAGCTGAAGAGCAAGCGCGCATTGAAGCGACGCAACCCGCTCAGGAGAGCGGCAGCGCCGAAGCGCCGCCGCCAAGCGGCCCGGTCGCGCGCGAACAGGTGCTCGCGCAATCCGCCGGCGCCCGCATCGTGATCGACACGCCGGAGGTCGACGGCTCGATCGCACTGGAAGGCGCGCGTATCGACGACCTGAATTTGCGCGACTATCGCCGCACCATTGATCCAGGCAGCGGCGAGGTCACCGTGCTCGCGCCGCGCGCCGCCGAGTTCGCGCACGACGCATTCTTCGGCTGGGAAATGCGCAATGGCGAGAACACGGCTACGCTTGCGGACGCTTTCAGCGGCTGGAGCGCGACCGAGGGCGCACGCCTTACGCCCGAGACGCCGGTGACGCTCACCCTGGCCGCCGGCGAGGGCCTCACGATCGAGCGAACAATTTCGATCGATCAGAATTACATGTTCACGATCACCGACGTCGTGCGCAACAGCTCCGGCGCGCCGATCAGCGCCCGCCCCTTCGGCACGGTGCGCCGCATGGGCCTGCCGCAGGATTACGTTCGCAATCAGATCGTCCATCAGGGACTGATCGGCGCCTTTGGCGAAAACAACAATCTGCGCCAGGTCACCTACGAAAACGCCAACAAGCACATCCGCGACCGCGCCCGTGGCCGAGTCGGCGCCGAAGAACGCATCGAGGAAATGCAGGGCCAAGGCGGCTGGTTCGGCATCACCGACCATTATTGGCTGGCCGCGATCGTCCCGGCGCAAAGCGAACGCGTCTCGACCTATTTCGACGCCCGAAGCGAAGGCGCGGTCAACGATTATCGCGCCGCTTATCGCGGCGATTGGCGCGAAATCGCCGCAGGCGGCGAGGTGACCTACACGCAGCATCTGTTCGCTGGCGCAAAGCGCTACGAAGTGCTGCGCGATTACCAGAACACCATGTCGATCCCGCGCTTCGACGACGCCATCGATTGGGGCAATTTCTGGTTCCTGACCCGCCCGTTCTTCCAATGGCTGCTGCACCCACTCGCGCAAATCTTCGCGGATTGGGGCGTCGTGTTCAATTTTGGCCTGGCGATCCTGGCCTCGACGATCGTGATCAAGCTGCTGCTCTTCCCGCTCGTCTATCAATCCTTCAAATCGATGGCGAAGATGCGCGCGCTCGCGCCGAAGATGAAGGAAGTGCAGGAACGCTACGCTGCGGATAAGCAGCGCCAGCAACAGGAAATCCTGAAGCTCTATCAGACCGAGAAGATCAATCCGGTCGCCGGCTGCGTGCCGATCCTGCTGCAAATCCCTGTGTTCTTCGCGCTGTACAAGACGCTGAGCGTCACCATTGAAATGCGCCACGCGCCGTTTGTGGGCTGGATCCACGATCTTTCGGCGCGCGACCCAACCTCGATCTTCAATCTGTTCGGCTTGCTGCCGTTCGACGTGCCGGCCTTCCTGTTGATCGGCGCGTGGCCGATCCTTTACGGCGTGTCGATGTGGGCGCTACAGGCGCTGTCGCCGCCCCCGACCGATCCGGTGCAGGCGCAGATCTTCCGCTTCCTGCCGCTCCTGTTCACGGTCATGTTCGCCGCCTTCCCGGCCGGCCTCGTGATCTATTGGACCTGGTCGAACACGCTCTCGATCCTGCAGCAATACGTCATCATGCGCCGTCAAGGCGTGGAGACGCAGCTCGATACGTTCCTGGCCAAACGATTTGGCAAGACAGCGAAAGCTGCCGAATAACTTAGCTCTGGGTCCCGGCTCTCTCTCCGGTCGGCCGGGATGACGGGAGAGAAGATGGACGCCGAGGAGCACGCTGAATGGATCGAGAGGGGCCGCCTCCTTTTCGCCGGCCCGGTCGATTTTGAGCGCGGCGTGCCGAGCATGCAGCACCTGCCCGACGCGACGCTGCCGGAGGTGGCGTTCGCTGGACGCTCGAACGTCGGCAAATCGTCGCTGATCAACGCCATCACCGGCCGCAACAAACTCGCGCGCGCCTCGACTGAACCTGGGCGCACGCGCGAGCTCAATTTCTTCCGCGTGGGCGATCGCCTGCGGCTCGTCGATATGCCCGGCTACGGCTACGCCAAGGCGGGCAAGTCCGAGATCGACCGCTGGACCGCGCTGATCCGCGATTATTTGCGCGGACGCCCGACCCTCCATCGCGTGATCCTGCTGATCGACGCGCGGCACGGACTCAAGCCACATGACAAAGAAGTCATGGATGCGCTCGATACCGCCGCCGTGATTTATCAAATCGTGCTGACCAAGGCCGACAAGATCAAACCGACCGAACTGGCCGAGACGCTTGAGAGCGTGCGCGCCGCCATCATCAAGCGCCCAGCGGCGCATCCTGAAATTATCGCAACCTCTTCCGAGACGGGCCAAGGCATCGATATTCTCCGCGCTGAAATCGCGGCCTTGGCGTGATCCTGCGAACCCCTTAGGAACCGCATTCGTGAATAAGACCGCCGCCGACCACGCCGCCCGGCTCGCCGAAAGCCTCGCCTCAGCGAAGACGCTCGCTGAGGCCTTGCCGTATATTCAGATCTACGATCGCGAGACGATTGTTGTGAAATATGGCGGCCACGCCATGGGCGATACCGAAACCGCCCGCAAATTCGCCGCAGACATCGTTCTTTTGAAGCTCGTGGGCATGCACCCGGTCGTGGTGCACGGCGGCGGTCCGCAGATCAGCCGCATGCTGCAAAAGGCGGGAGTGAAATCCGAGTTCGTGGATGGTTTGCGCGTAACCGATTCCGACACGATGGAAGTGGCGGAGATGGTGCTGTCCGGCAGCGTCAACAAGGAACTCGCGCACCTCATCACCTCCGAGGGGCGCGAAGCGGACGTGCGCGGCGTCGGTCTCTCCGGCAAAGACGCGCGGATCATCACCTGCGAAAAGGTCGTGCGCACGCGCAAGGACCCAGACAGCATGATCGAGCAAGCGATCGATCTGGGATTCGTCGGTGAGCCGACGGAAGTCGATCCCACCCTCATCCAAGCGCTCATTAATGCGCCAGAAGATTATATCCCGGTGATCGCGCCTATCGGCGTGGCCGAGGACGGCCGCACTTACAACATCAATGCCGACACCGCCGCCGGCGCCATCGCCAAGGCGCTGAGCGCCAAGCGCTTCCTGTTGCTGTCCGATGTCGCCGGCGTGCTGAACAAGGACGGCGAACTGATCCGCGACATGTCCGCCGCCGACGCGCGCAACGCCATCAAGGATGGCGTCGCCACCGGCGGCATGATTCCGAAACTCGAAACCTGCATCGCCGCCGTCGATCACGGCGTCGAAGCAGCTGTCATCCTCGACGGGCGCACCCCGCACGTCCTGCTCATGGAATTGTTCACCGATTATGGCGCAGGCACGCTCATCAAGGCTGATTAGGCTCGGCGGATTCGCCGCGTCTGTTTGCGCCGCGCTTGCGGCGATTATTGTGTTCGCGCATCGCGCCGACGCGCAACAGCGCGAACGCGCCAATGGCTGGCAAATCTGCAACGAGACCAGCTTCGTGCTCGAAGCCGCCACGGGCCGCCCCGACAACCGCTCCATCATCGTGCAAGGCTGGACGCGCCTTCGCCCGGGCGAGTGCCGCACCGCGATCGCAGCGCCGCTGGCGCGCGGCACCCATTATCTCTACGCCCGCACCTCCTCCGCACACCGAGGCGGGCGACGCCAATGGGCCGGCGACGGCATCCTCTGCGTCGATCCCGGCAGCTCATTTTCGATCGAGAATCCACCCTCGTGCGCGCCGCAAGGCCTGGAGGAGCGGCGCTTCCGCCGCGTGCAGATCAACAAGCGCGACACTTGGCGCACGTCCTTCTCCGAGGCGCAGCAATACACGCTCGCCCGCGCTCGCCAGCGCGGCCTGCAGCGGCTGTTGGATGACGCGGGCTACAACGTGCCGGAAGGCCGTCGCGGCGTCGATCCGCGCGCCATCGCCCAAGCCATCGCGCAATTCCGCTCGGTCGCGCGGCTTTCGCCGAACGCCAGCGAAGATCAGTTGATCGACGCGCTTGAAACCGCGGCGCGCCGCCGCGCCGGCCAAGTTGGTCTGACGCTCTGCAATCGTACGAACGCGCGCGTGTGGACGGCGGTGGGCCGTCGGCGCGGCGAAGGTTGGGAAAGCCGCGGCTGGTGGCCGCTGAACGCCGACACCTGCGTGCGGGTGATCGACGAGGTGCTGATCCAAGAACGCTATTTCGTGTACGCCGCGATGGATACGCCCGAAGGCCCGCGCTACCTCGCCGCCGGCGAGCCGTTCTGCACCAGCCCTTCGCGCTTCGCCATTCTTGGCCGCGGCGATTGCGAAGCCCGTTATTACGCCACCGAGCCCTTCTCCGCGATCAACGCCCGCGGCCGTGAAGGCCTCGTCGTCGAGTTCGAGGAGCGCGACTTCCTGGAAGCCGGCGTGCGTCCCCGCATGGCCGCCGTCGCGCCAGATGGCGCCGAAGCGCCTGTGCGCGAAGCGCCGCGCCGCGGCCTGGCGCCGCCCTCGGCCGCCGGCGCGCCCACGCAAGATCGCGGATCGGGTGATTGATGCCGCTCGCGGGTATTCGCGACTGGGTGTTCGATCTCGATAACACACTCTACCCAGCGCCAACGCTTTACGACGCGATCGGCGAACGCATGACCGCTTACATCGCGCGACACGCGCAGGTCGATGATGTCCGCGCGCTCGAACTGCGCGAGCATTATTTCCATGAATATGGCGCAACCGTCGTCGGCCTCAGCCGCCACCACGGCATCGATCCCGATGATTTCATGCTCGACGTGCACGACGTGGACTATTCCGTGCTCGGCGAAGATCACGATCTCGCGGCGCTGATCGGCAGACTGCCCGGCCGCAGAATCATCTTCACCAATGGCGGCGGCGGCCACGCGGAGCGCACGCTGAAGGCGCTCGGTCTCGACGCGCATTTCGACTGCGTGTTCGATCTGGGCGACGCCGGCTACGCCCCCAAACCGC
The DNA here is from genome assembly GCF_036392335.1 of Vitreimonas sp. Lineage (NCBI taxonomy): Bacteria > Pseudomonadati > Pseudomonadota > Alphaproteobacteria > Hyphomonadales > Hyphomonadaceae > Vitreimonas > Vitreimonas sp. Next base: position 49,443 of record NZ_DASVYD010000045.1, on the reverse strand, counting down.
AGCGCGAATCCTACACGCGCCTCTGCCACGCCTACGATATCGATCCCGCGCGCGCGATCTTGGTGGAAGACACCTTGCGCAATCTCGAACCCGCGCACGACTTGGGCTTCGCCACCGCCCTCGTCGGCCCCGTGCATCCCGACCCGCGCCCCACATACGTGCAGCACTATGCGCACGACGTGCACACGCTGCTGCGTGGCTGGCTCGGCGTTTAACTCCGCTCGAACGGGCTGCGCGCGTCGCCCAATTGCGAGCCGCCTTCGCAATCCAAAATCGTACCGGTGATGTAGGCGGCGGATTCCGAGCACAGGAACACCGCGCTCTCCGCGATCTCGCTGATCTCGCCGAAGCGGCGCAGCGGAATGCGCCCGGTCAACGCCTTCGTGACTTCCGGATTTGGCGCCAAGCGGGCCATGCCCTCGGTGCCAGCGATCGGCCCCGGCGAAATGCCGTTCACGCGCACGCCCTCCGGCCCCCATTCCATCGCCATGACGCGAATGACCTGATTGATGCCCGCCTTCGCCGCACAGGCATGTATCTGCATCATCATCGGATTGACCGCTTGGCCCGCCGTGATCGCGATCAGCGATGCGCCCGGCTTCTGGATGAGATCGTAGCAGCCGCGAAACACGTTGAAGGTTCCGAGAAGGTCGATGTCGACCACCGTCTTGAACCCGTTCGCCGACAAGCCGGCGGCAGGCGATAGGAAATTCCCTGCAGCGCCCGAGACGACGATATCCATCGGCCCCCAAGCGTTGACGATCTGCTCCATCACCGCGCGCGTCGCCGCGTAATCACGCACGTCAGTCGAGTAGCCGACCGCGCCACGCCCGATTCCTGCGGCCGCACGCTGCGCCTTCTCCGGATCGCGCCCCGCCACCGCGACTTTCGCGCCAAGCTCGGCCATGCGTGTGGCGATGCCCAGATTAATGCCGCTGGTGCCGCCCGCGACGAACGCCACTTTGCCGTTCAGCAGGCCGTCCTTGAATGCACTCATTGTTTGGCTCCCTGTGGCGGCACTATCGAACCGGCGCGCGGCTCTGTCGATCCTTGCCACAACGTCAGGCGGCGGCTAACTCGGCCCCATGAGCAATTCCGATCTATCTACCGCCATCGAAACCGCCTGGGAGCGGCGCACCGAACTCACGCCGGCCAGCAAAGGCGCTGACGTCGAAGCGATAGAGGCCGCGCTCGACCTTTTGGATTCCGGCCAGGCACGCGTCGCCGAGCGTGGCGCCGATGGCGTATGGACGACGCACCAATGGCTCAAGAAGGCCGTGCTGCTCTCCTTCCGCACAACCGCCAACCAATTGATTGGCGCCGTTGGCGGCAATGGCGATCCGTCGCCCGGCCCCTACTGGGACAAGGTGCATTCCAAATTCCTCGGCTGGGGCGCCACTTCATTCGAGAAGGCCGGCTTCCGCGCGGTGCCTGGCGCGGTGGCGCGTCGGGGCAGCTTCATTGGCAAGAACGTCGTGCTGATGCCAAGCTTCGTGAATATCGGCGCCTATGTCGATGAAGGCACGATGGTCGATACGTGGGCCACGGTCGGCTCCTGCGCGCAAATCGGCAAGAACGTGCATCTTTCCGGCGGCGCCGGCATTGGCGGCGTGCTCGAGCCGCTGCAAGCCAACCCCACCATCATCGAAGACGGCTGCTTCATTGGGGCGCGCTCGGAAGTGGCCGAAGGCGTGATCGTGCGCGAAGGCGCGGTGTTGGCCATGGGCACGTTCATCAGCCAGAGCACCAAGATCGTCGACCGCGCGACCGGCGAAATCACGCGCGGTGAAGTCCCGCCTTACGCCGTTGTCGTGCCAGGCTCGCTGCCCGACCCGAAGGGCGGTCCCTCGCTCGCCTGCGTTGTCATCGTGAAGCGCGTCGATGCGCAAACCCGCGCGAAGACCGGCGTGAACGAATTGCTGCGCGACTAGCTTTCGGCGGCTCGCGCCACGTATTGGTCGAACGCCTCCAGCGCTTGCGCCGCGTACATCACGCTCGGCCCCGCGCCCATATAAACCGCCATGCCGAGCGCCTCGGCGACCTCTTCGCGCGTTGCGCCATATTTTTGCGCGGCCTTGGCGTGAAAGGCGATGCAAGCATCGCAACGCGCCGCCACCGACACGGCGAACGCGATCAACTCCTTGGTCTTGGCGTCCAAGGCGCCAGTCTTGGTCGCCGACTGCGCCATCTGTGAGAACGCACGCATCACGTCCGGATGGCTTTGCCGGAGGGCCGACACCAAGGGGTTCAGCGTGTCGGCCATTTCCGGCCAGTTCTTGTGCATGAAAAACGCTCCTTCAGGCCCAAGCAGGCCCAAAGGAGCGCCCTCAATCCATGATCCAGATCAAGCTCGCCTGCGGCTTAGTGGCCGTGGCTGTGCCCGCCGCCGCGGCCGGCCTCCAATGTGACGTTGATGGTCGAACCGTCCGTCGCGGTCTGCGTCCAGGTGTCGCCGACATTCTTGTCGCCGACATAAGGCGTGCAGCCACGCTCACCGCCCGCCGGCGTCAGGCACAATTGGCCATCGGCCAATTCGTAAGTGCCGTGCACATGAGCGCCGTCCGGCGTGTGAACGCCGAAGGTGTTGTCCGCATTGAAATGATACCGCGATTGGACGCCGTTCGCGTAGGTCACGACAATTGTATTCTCATAGGCGTTCGCCATCGTGTCCGCGAACGCGGCGCCCGTTGAGAGCGCCACCCCGAACGCAACCATCGCTGCAAATTTCTTCATCCAATTTCCTTCCCTGTTATGCTTTCGCCATGGCCACGGGCCGCCCATAGGAAAGCCTGCGCCAAACCCATTCAAGCGGCCCCATCTGAAACCGCGCCAGCCACAGCGGCGACCAGATCAATTGCAGCACCCACACCGCGACGACAATAGCCATCAAGGTCGGCCGATCCACTTCGCCATAGAGCCCGAAGCCGCGCCCGCCCCAGAAGATCGTCGTCATGATCAGCGATTGCGTCAGATAATTCGTGAAAGCCATCCGCCCGACAGCGGCCAGCGGCTCCGTCAGGACCCGCGCCCCCGCCCTTACCAACAGGATGAGCACGCTCGCGTACCCCAAGGATGCCAGGATGGAGAGCGCGGCGTTGGCGAAGCCGCCGCCGGCCATCATATGACGGAACGCAAACCCGCCCTGCGCATTCAGCCATGCTTGGTAGCCAATCACGCCCAGCGCGGCCGCGCCGAGCGCGACGAACAGCCCGTACGCCCAGGCGGGTGCGTTGCCCGAAAGAAAGCCCAACTTGTAGAGCGCCAAGCCGATCATCATCACGCCCGCCGTGCGAATGATCAGCACGACGAGCGAATTCGCCAGAAATTCCACCCATGTCGAGACATTCTCAAGCGTCGCGCTGATCAGACCGCCCTGATACGCCGCGATGGTCGCCTGCACGCTTTCCGGCGACGGCGTGTAGATCTGCGCCTCGATCTCGGCGAGCTTGGGCGGCGGAATGAAATCGATGAACAGCGCGAACATGCTCTGCAGTCCGATCGAGATCAGCAGCAAGAGAACGCCCACAATGAGGAGCGTCCGCGGCGTCCAGGACCGGGCGAGCATGACCAGGAACCCCGTGAGCGCGTAGGTGAACAGAATGTCGCCGTTCCAGATCAGCGTCGCGTGGACGAGGCCAAAGATCAGCAACCAGAACAAACGTGAGCGCAACAGCGCGCCGCGCGCCTTATCTTCACGCTCGCCGCCAACCAGATAGATGCTCACCCCGAACAGAAGCGAGAACAGCGTAATGCACTTGAACTCGAAGAACACGTGCATGACGAACCAGGACCAGAGGGTCTCCTCCGTCACCGCCAGCGGCGGCAGCGATGGATTGAGCCCGGTCTGCCAGGGCGCCGCGAAATAGGCGGCGTTGACGATCAGGATGCCCAGCACGGCGAAGCCGCGCATGACATCAAGGCTCTTGATGCGGCTCTGCTCTTGGACGGGCGCGATATCGCTCATGCTCTTCCCCGCTTTTGCCTCTTTTGCCCCGCCCCGCGCGCGGCTAGATCGAGACACCATGGACGCCCACACTCTTACCGACCCGATCCCGCTCGCCCAAGCACTAATGCGCTGCGCCTCCGTGACGCCGATCGAGGCGGGCGCGATGGATGTGGCCGAACAGGCGCTGGCGAAGCTTGGCTTTCGCACGCGCCGCATGAAATTTGGCGCGGTCGACAACCTCTATGCACGCCTGGGCGACACGCAGCCGAACTTCTGCTTCGCGGGCCACCTCGACGTCGTGCCGCCGGGCGAAGGTTGGACCAGCGACCCGTTCGCGGCGGAAATTCGCGGCGGCAATCTCTATGGCCGCGGCGCCACAGATATGAAAACCGCGATCGCCGCCATGATCGCCGCCACCGAGAATTATCTGAACAAGAACGGCGCGCCGAAAGGTTCGATCTCATTCCTGCTCACATGTGATGAAGAAGGCCCCGCCGTCGATGGCACCAAGGCTGTACTCGAAGCGCTCGCCATGGAAGGCGAGAAAATCGACCATTGCCTCGTCGGCGAACCCACCAGCGAAGAGCGCGTCGGCGATGTGATCAAGAACGGCCGGCGCGGCAGCCTCAATGTTGTGATCACGATGGAAGGCAAGCAAGGCCACGTCGCCTACCCGCAACGCGCGGTGAACCCGGTGACGGCGCTTGTCGAAGCCTTGGCGGCGATCAAAGCGCGTCGCCTGGACGAAGGCGCGCCGGGGTTTGATCCATCAAACCTCGAAGTCACCAGCATCGATGTGGGGAATGCCGCGCACAACGTGATCCCGCAGCGCGCCAGCGCGAAGCTCAATATCCGTTTCAACACCAATCATACCGGCGATGCCTTGTTTGCTTGGATTAAGCAGACGGCGGAAGCCGCCGCCGCGCGCCTCGGCGCGAACGCCGCGTGCGCCATCGCCTCGCAAAGCGTTCCCTTTTATACCGATCCGGGCCCATTCACGTCGATGTTGGTTGAATCGGTGCGCGAAAGCTTCGGCATTACGCCCGCGCTCACCACCACCGGCGGCACCTCGGACGCGCGCTACATCCGCAATTACGCGCAGGTCGCCGAACTCGGCCTGCGCAACGCCACGGCGCACATGGTCGACGAGCATTGCGCGGTCGAAGACGTACGCACGCTGGCGCGCTGCTATGAGGCGGTGCTGCGCCGGTACTTCGCATGAGCGCATCGCTTGGCATGCTCAGCCTGCTCGTCCGCGACTACGACGAGGCGATCGCGTATTACACCCAGACGCTGGGCTTTACGCTGATCGAAGACACCGCGCTCAACCCGACCAAACGCTGGGTCGTTGTGGCGCCATCGACCGAGAGCGGCGCGCGCCTTCTACTCGCCAAAGCCGGCAGCGACACCCAGCAGGCCTATATCGGCAACCAAACCGGCGGCCGTGTTTTTCTTTTCCTCTACGTCTCGGACTTCGACGCGACCTACACGCGCTACCGCAGCGCCGGCGTGCGCTTCATCGAAACCCCACGCCAGGAAGCATTTGGCAAGGTCGTTGTCTTCGAAGACCTCTACGGCAATCGTTGGGACATGATCGAGCGTCAGTAATCGACGCGCGCCAGATACAAGCCGTCCGGCGGCGCCACCGGCCCGCACAGCGCGCGGTCGGCCGCGGCCAGGACGCGCGCCACATCGTCGGCGCTCATCTTGCCAACGCCGACCTCGACCAGCGTCCCCACCATCGAACGCACCTGCCGGTGCAGGAAACTCTGCGCTTCGAACCAGAAATCGACCTCTTCGCCGTCGCGGGTCACCTCGGCGATGTCGAGCGTTTTCAGCGGCGACTTCGCCTGGCATTGGCTGTCGCGGAAGGTGGTGAAATCGTGCCGTCCGATCAGCCGCTCCGCCGCCGCCTGCATCGCTTCGACGTCGAGGGCCCTCGGCACGCGCCAAGCTTGACCCAACTCAAACGTTAGCGGCGCGCGCCGGTTCGTCACCCGATAGCGATAGGCGCGCAACTTCGCATCGAAGCGCGCGTGAAAATCCGGCGCGGCTTCTTCCGCCTCAAGCACCGCGATCGGATGCGGGCGAAGATGCGCATTCAGCGCATCCGCCAAGCGCCCTGCTTCAAACGGCTTTTCGATATCGACATGCGCCACTTGCGCGTACGCATGCACGCCAGCGTCGGTGCGTCCCGCGCCGATCACATCGGCGCGCGTCCCCGTCAGGCTCTCAACCGCATCCTCAAGCGCGCCCTGCACGCTCGGCCCGTCAGCCAAACGCTGCCAGCCCTGAAACGGGCCGCCGTCATATTCGATGGTGAGCTTGAAGCGCATGTTTGAGGCAATGGGCAGTGGGCATTAGGCAATAGGATTCCCAATCCCCACTGCCGTATTGCCCTATTTCCCCTACGAGCGATTATACTCCAGCATCGGACACGCCCGCGCGCCTTCCGCGCCAGGCGCCCCGCCGGTGAGGCCGAGCACTTTCATGCCGCCGTCGCCCGGCCCCGACGGCTCCCAAACGACAATGAAGGACGGCGCATCGGCGCCGCACAGCCCTTGGCCGTTCGACGGCTTGGTTTCTTGCATCACGCGATAGACGAGCACTTGCGGCTCCTCGACTGGAATGCTCAGCAACGCGCGCAGCGTCTGCCCGCCAACTTGCGTCGCCGGCGACACCGCCCCGTTGATCTCGGCTTCAACAACCAAATCGTTGGAGCCGCGCAACGTTAGAATTTCGCGCGCCTCTGCGTTCTCTTGCGCGGCGTCCGGCATGCGCAGGGCGAGCGATACGTTGAGTTCGCCCGTGGCGCCGCGTGCGGCGTCATTGACGGCGGCGAACACCCGCGAGGGTTCGCTCTCCGGGGCCGGCGCATCGAGCGATGGCGCCTCGGAGCCGTCCGCCTCGCCTGGCGACGACGGCGGATTACAGCCAGCAAGCGCCAGCGCCAAAGCCACAAGAGCGATGCGAACACGCATGAATTACCCTCCGCTGCGCGGAAACCTAGCCGCCAGCCAGCATTGCTTCAATGTAGCTTTAGGACAGCTTGGAACCGGCAGGAACGGGTTGGCCCCGCAAAAAAGTCTGCGCTTCAAGCGGCGCCCGGCCTTCGCGCTGCACCTTGAGCAAGCGCACCGCGCCATCTCCGCACGCGATCAGCAGATTGTCGTCCAAAACTTCGCCTGGCGCGCCCTTCCCCATGCCCAGCCGCGAATGCAGCACCTTCATGCGCGCGCCGTTCAGCTCAAACCATGCGCCGGGCGCGGGCGAGAGGCCGCGGATCATGCAATCGATCTCGCGCGCGGGGCAGGTCCAATCGATGCGCGTTTCGGCGGGGGTGATCTTGTGCGCGTATGTGACGCCTTCCTCGCTTTGCGGCACAGCGACCGCTTCGCCGCGTTCGACCTTCGCGAGCGCCTCCACCAGAAGCGGCGCGCCCAAGGCCGCCAAACGATCGTGAAGCGAAGACGTGGTGTCATCGACATCAATCGGCGTTTCAGCCGTGGCGAGCACCGGCCCCGTGTCGAGCCCTTCTTCCATGCGCATCACCTGCACGCCCGTCACCCGATCGCCGGCCATGATGGCGCGTTGAATAGGCGCCGCCCCCCGCCAACGCGGCAGCAACGAGCCATGCAGATTGAACGCGCCGAGGCGCGGCGCATCGAGGATCGCCTTCGGCAGAATGAGCCCATACGCCACCACGATCGCCGCATCGAGCTTGAGCGCGGCGAACGCCTCCTGCTCCTCAGCGCGCTTCAAGCTTTTCGGCGTACGCACCTCAAGCCCGCGCTCCGCCGCGAACGCATGCACCGGCGTCGGCCGCTCCTGCTTGCCGCGCCCAGCTGGACGCGGCGGCTGCGAATAGACGCACGCGATGTCATGGCCAGCCTCAAGCAACGCCGCCAAGGCTGGCAACGCAAAAGCGGGCGACCCCATAAAGGCAAGGCGAAGCGTCATGCGTTCCTCATGCACGACGGCGGGACGGGATTAAAGCGCGCGGCGCTGCTTCTTCAATTTGTTGAGCGCCTTCTCACGCTTCAGGCGCGAAAGGTGATCGATAAAGAGCACGCCTTCGAGGTGATCCATCTCATGCTGGATACACACCGCATAGAGGCCTTCGGCGTCCTCCTCGATCAGCTTGCCGTGATAATCCATGTAACGAATCTTCACGTGACGCGGGCGTTCCACGTCATCGTAATAATCCGGCACGGAAAGGCAGCCTTCCTCGTAGGGGACGACGTCCTCGGACGCCCAGAGAATTTCCGGGTTCACGAAATAGCGCGGCGCCTTGGGCTCATCTTCGCGCGCCAAGTCCATCACGATAATGCGCAACGGCTCGCCGATCTGGATCGCGGCCAAGCCAATGCCTGGCGCGTCATACATCGTTTCCAGCATGTCATCCATGAGGCGGCGATGCGCATCCGTGACGGGCCCTTCAACCGGAAGGGATTTTTGCTTCAGGCGCGGATCGGGCGCGACGAGAATGGGGCGAATGGCCATGCCCTGCAGGTATGAAGAGCCGAGCGCCGCGTCAAGCAAACGCGCCGTGTGGGAACAGGAACTGGCAGCCTCAGCCCGCGTTGGCTTCGGTTGGGGGCGCACGGCGGCAGTCGGCGCCCTTTTTGTTTCCTTCAGGAGCCCTCCCCATGCGCAACATGCTTCTGGTGACCGTGGCCGCGGCCGGATTGGCCTTAGCTGGCCCCGCGACCGCTCAAGACCTGCCCAACGCCGTCCCGGCCACGCCGCCGATTACAGCCGAAACGCCCCTTGATCCCGATGCAGCCCTGACGGGGGCGGCGGAAGCCAATGTGCAAACGCCCGAAGGCTCGGTCCGCGCCGAGACCCAAGCGGAGGCGGAAGCCCAGGCCAGCGCCGAAACGCCCGCGGAAGCCGCCCAATCGGCCGCGGCGATGGCGGCCTCTCCGGCCGAACCTAACGCGGCAATAGCCGGCGGAACGGCCGCGAGCGCCTCCGCGCGGACGCCACCTGCCCCCATCCCTGCCAGCGCCAGCGCCGTATGCCAACCACGGGTCACATCGGTGCATTTCGGCGCACGCGGCAGTGCGCTCAGTCAGCAAAACCGCAACGCCCTTGAGCATGCCGTGGACGCCGCCTCGGTCTGCAACCTCCAGCAAGTGCAGATCGTGGACAGCGCCAGCGGCGCCACCTCCACCCGCCGCGCCAGCGCCGTACGGACGACGCTGATTGCGCAAGGAGTGCCGGAAGACCGGATTGTCATCGCTCAGGAAGCGAACGCCGACGCCGAAGCCTCCAACACTGGTCGCCTCGATGTGCGCATGAGCTTCGTCGGGGTCGCCGCCGCGACGACGCCGACGGCCAACACAACCGCGCCCACGGAGACGCCGACAACCACGCCGGAAAGCGGCTCGTAAGCACCCACGTCCAGCTTCACGTCGCAACGGGCTCGGCGCACCGAGCCCGTTCTTTTCCGCATTCTGCAAACGGTTGAACAGCCGCGCGTCGCGCGTCAGGTTCCCGCGCATGAATGCCGTGCAACTCTTTCGCCTTTCCGGCGCATCCGCCATCGCTGGCGGCGCGCTCCGCATCGTCTCGGCCTTGCCGCTCAGCGCCGACCCGATCCAACAGCAATGGCTTTGGGTCATCATCGATATTCTGCTGACGCTCGGACTGATCGGCATTTACGTTTCGCGCTCGGATAAATTGGGCTTCCTCGGACTCATGAGCTTCGCCATCGCCATGGCCGCGCTGTCCTTTATCGGCGGACCGGATGCTGATCCGTTCGGCTTCAGCACCTACGAGCAAGGGGCCGCCACGCTTATGATCGCGTTGATCGGCCTGAGTATCGCCTGGCTGCGGGCAAAGGAAAAACCGCTAGCGCCGCCGCTCTGCTGGTTTGGCGCGGCCCTGGCCGCAGGCGTTCTCGGCATGCTGCCCGCGCCCTTGCCCGACTATGCCTTCATGGTCGCCGGCATTCTGTTTGGCGCGGGGTTCGTGTTCGCGGGGCTGCCGTTGCTGCGGCGCTAAGCACCGAGCTGGGTATTGATCTCAAATCCATTGAGCAGCGCCAGTGTCACCGGCGTGCGTTCGACGATCTCGCGCAATCGCCCTATCTGCTCGTCGCTCAACGGCCCGCGCACGGTGACGACGCGCTCGATCCGCCGCTTCGGCTCACCCGCATGCAGGCGCAGATCCACATCCAGCCCTTCGAGCGGCATGGCTTTGCGATCGGCGTACATCTTAAGCGTGATCAAGGTGCAGCCGCTCAAGCCCGACAGCACAAGCGCAAAGGGCGACGGGCCAGCGTCGCCGCCGCCTAATTCGGCGGGCTCATCTGCGATGAGCGCATGCGCGTTGGCGTTGATTTCGACCTTGTAGTTGGGCGCGCTCAATTTCGCGCGCACATGCGCTCCTGCCATCGACCAGCCTCCAATGCTTTGCCTGCATTGTGGTCCAATCGTTCAGCTGATGCAGCTGCTTACTGCGTGCGGGTGACAACATTACCCGCAAGCACGCGCTGGCGCGCCAAACGCTGACGATCCGGGGCGATCAGACGGCGATCGTTCTCAGCCACCAGATCATCCGACGCCGCCGGCGCGTCGCCTGGCTCCAAGCCAGGAATTTCCACAGCAACGATATTGCCGTGGCGGTCGCGCTCCACATGGGTCACCCGGCCGAGCACCGCGCCGTCATGGCCGCGCACTTCAAGGCCAAGCGGCGAATCCGGGAATTGCTCGCGCATTTGCTGCGCCCCCGCCAGACTAGGCAGGGTCAATGCCAGGGTAAAAACCAGGGTTCGCAACATTTGCGTTTCCGCGCGCCGTGCGCGGCCTCTCCGATGTGGCTGACGGAGAGAAAACGCCGCATGTCGGGGTCAGTTCCGGCCTTGCGCCGGTTCATGCGAGCGGCGATATGACCCTCGCAGGCAGGCGGCGGACGGCCGCCCCGCCAACCCGGTCAGGTCCGGAAGGAAGCAGCCGTAACGGGTTGCGTACGGGTCGTCGTCCTGTCTGCACTTCCTACCCCACATATGCGTAGCGGGCCGGCTCATCGATATCGGCGATGAAAGCGCGCAAACTCGCCGCCGTGTCCGCCGTCCGCTCCCAGTGCGGCGCATGGCCGGCGCCGCTCAGCGTCACCAATCGCGCCCCCGGCAGCGCCCGGCGCAACGCGTGCTGATCCGCGCGCGGCACGAACTCGTCCTTGTCGCCCCAGATCAGCATGCTTGGCGCCTTGACGCGCGCCGCGTCCGCGAGCGGATCGCATGACAGCATCGCCTGGGCCGCGCCCTTCCAAGCGCGCGGCGGGCACCGCATGCTCTCGTTGCTGACGAATTCAATGAAGCCCTGCGACATCGGCGTGGCGATCGTGCTCGCCTGAAAACTGCGCACGAACACCGGATCGAGCTGTTCGCCAAAGCTCTCGACGAGATCAAAGAGCTCTTTCGCGCCCGCATTGCCGCGAAAATCGGCGAAGCCGTTCACCAGCGCCAGTCCCGCCACGCGGTCGGCATGTTCGGCCGCCACGCGCAACGCCACAGCCGCGCCCATCGAATGGCCAACCAATACGGCGCGTTCAATGCCCAGCGCATCAAGCAGCGCCGGCACGTCGCCGGCGAAATCGTCCATTGCGTAATCGCTCTGCGGCTTGTCCGAATGACCGTGCCCGCGCTGCGTCACGGCGATGACGCGCCACGCGCGCGGTAGGAGCGGCCGCACCAAGTCGTACGAGCGGTGCGTGTCGGAATACCCGTGCAGCAGGAGCACGGCGACGCCATCGCGGGATCCTTGCTCCACATAAGCCAGACGCAAACCATTGTTCAGGCGCACGAAGGCGCAATCCGAAATCATCGGACCAATCTCCATTCTCAAAAAAGCAAGAACCGGCGGCGGGCTTGGGGCAGGCGTAAGGGCCCGCCGCCGGTTCGGATCAAGCTGCGCGCTGTTTGGCGCTCAGCTCGCGAGCTTGGCGCGCAAGGCGCCCCGCCCAAGGACTTTGCGGCTTGTGCGCCAAACGCTCCGCCGCGATCGCTTCCGCGGTTGACGCCAAGCCGCCGCGCAGCGCCGCGTGCAGCGCCGTGAGCGTCAGGATATCGCGCTGCGCATGACTGCCGCCGAAGCGTTGTGCGATGCCGCGCGTGGACATGATCTTCTCCACGCACTCGTCATAGCGGCCGGCTTCGAACGCGATGAAAGCCTCCGCCAGCGGCAGTCCGACCTTGCGCGTCATGTACGCGTTGTCGCCGCCATCGGCGGCCGCGCGACGCATCGCCTTCAATGTGCGCTCTGCGTCGGTGGCGCGGCCGGCGCCTAGGAAAGCCATGATCGCATGCAGATCGTTGAACGCGTAGAACGCGTCCTCGCCCGCGCGCTGCCAGCACGTCGCCAATTGTTCGAAGCGTGGGCCAACATCGACACCTTCGAGGTGCAGGCGCCACAGCATCGCCGAGGCGTCGATCCACTCGAGCACGACCTGCGCGTTCGGATCGGGGCGCACTTTCTCGTCGAACAGCTTCAGCACTTTCGCGGTGTCGCCCTGGTCGAGATAGAGCAATCCGAGGTGCCACCAATTGTGATAGGCGAAACCGCTCTCCGGCGCCCAGTGCTGAGCGTTGTCCGCAAGCCAGGGAATGCCGGCCTCAAGATCGCCGCGCATTTCGTTGACGTGCGCCACCGCATGCACGGCCCAACCGTCGCGCGGGTTGGTCGCGACGGCCTGACGGCCATAGATGTCCGCGCGCGCATAATCGCCGCATTCCTCCAGACCGAATGCGGCCATGCCTTGAATGTAGCTGTACCCGTCTTCCCCGCTTTTGAATGCGCGCAGCGCCTGCAAGGGCCAGTCGCGCAATTCGCTCTGCATACCGAGGAAGAAGCAGCCGACATGCGCATATTGCAGCGCCAGCACATCGCGCGGATGTTCCTGGGCTATGCGCGCCAGCCGCATTGTGCCGTCGCTATAGCGCCCCTCAGCCCAATCCTGGGCCGCCCTGAGATGCAGCCGCTCGCGATCGTTCAAATTCGCCTCGGCGCCGGCGCGGATGCTCTTGGCCGCCTCGTCCGCGTAAGCCTTGTCGGTCTGCTGCACCAGCAAGCCGGCTCGGGCGGCCCAGGCGCCGCCAAAATCAGGATCGGCGGCGATCGCGTCATCGAGCGCCGCGATCGGGTCGCCGCGGTAGAGACGGATGAGGTCCAGCGCTTCGTTGTACTTGGCCATAGCGGCTTCTGACTTGGTCGAAGCGGGATTGCCGTAACGGTCTTTCAACATGGGATTTCTCCAATTCGGGGCGCCGCGCCGAGAGGCTTCGGCTGTGTGGTTCAGGTCAAGCGAAGGAAAGCATGAGGCTGGTCAGGTCATGGCCAAGCAGTGCGAATGCGCCGTGCCAAAAGACCACGATCGAAACCAAGAGCGTGAGGCCGCGTGACATTGTCCCTTTCCTTCGTTTCATGCCCAAACACTTGCGTTCGGGATGTCGCGAGGTGTATCGGCGCGCCGTCCCGCTCGATAGAAAACTCGTGGTGCGGCGCCTGCGTTTTCTAAAAAGCGCTTCAAAATAACGACGTTACGCGCGTCACAGGTGTTGCAGCGGCGATTTCGCTAATGACGAACGCGTGAGAAGTGCACTGTTGGTACAGTACTTGTGGTACGGTTTTGACGATGAGCGTGAAGGTTCTGAGCAAAGGCGAGGCAACGCGTGAGCGCCTGCTGGATTTGGCCGAGAAAGCCGTCCTGCAGAAGGGCTTTGGCGCGACCACGATCGAGGAATTGATCGCCGCCGCCGGCCTCACCAAGAGCGGGTTCTTTTATCATTTCCGCGACAAGAACGATCTCGCCCAAGCTTTGCTGCGTCGGTACATCGACCGGCACAACGACATCATCGACGACATGTTCGTGCGGTCGTCCGAACTCACCGACGATCCCTTGCACGGCTTCCTGATCGGCCTCAAATTCTTCGCCGACCTGCTGGCCGATCTGCCCAACACGCATCCAGGCTGCATCGTCGCCTCGTTCTGCTACCAGGATCAGCAATTCAGCCGTGATATTCGCGATTTGAATGCTGAAGGCGTCCGCGCGTGGCGCGCCCGCATTCAGGTTCGCCTGCAAGAGATCGCCAAGCGCTATCCGCCGCGCCCCGGCGTGGATATCGAGGCGCTTGCCGATATGTGCACGGCGATCGTGGAAGGCGGCATCATTCTGAGCCGCACGCTCGACGAGAAGGAAATGCTCGCACGCCAAGTCATGGCGTATCGCAATTACGTGAGACTCGCGTTTGAGACGCGGGAGGCATGAGATGGTTCAAGTTCAAGCACTGAGCAAAGGCGAACAAACCCGCGAACGTCTGCTCGACATCGCGCAGGACGCGGTGCTGCACAAAGGCTTCGCCGGCACATCGCTCGATGAGATCATCTGCGAAGCCGGCATCACCAAGAGCGGTTTCTTCTATCACTTCCGCGATAAGAACGACCTCGCCAAGGCGCTGCTCCAGCGTTATCTCGACAACGAATGGCGCGTCTTTGAGGACCTCTTTAGTCAAGCTGAAGAGCTCAGCGACGACCCGCTGCACAGCTTCCTGATCTTCCTGAAACTGTTCGCAGACCTGATGAGCGACATTCCCAACGGTCATCCCGGCTGCTTGGTCGCGTCTTATGTCTATCAGGACTATCTGTTCAGCCAGGAAGTCCGCCGCATGACGACCGAAGGCCATCGCATCTGGCGCGTGCGCTTCCGCGAACGGCTGGACCGCATCGCCGCACGCTATCCGCCGAAGATCGAAGTCGATCTCAACGACATGGCGGACATGCTTTCAGCGGTGGCGGACGGCGGCATTATTCTGGGCAAATCGCTTGCCGAGCCCGCCGTGCTCTCGCGACAGATCATGCAATATCGCGCCTATGTGAAGCTTGTGTTCGGCGGTTAGGCCGCCTGCTCCACCACCCGCGGCGTTGAGCGCAGATAGAGCGTAAAGGTCGAGCCTTTGCCCGGCGCACTTTCGGCCACGACATTGCCGCCCATCGCCCGCGCCAACCGCCGCGTGATGACGAGCCCAAGCCCCGCGCCGTCGTGGACACGCGTGTTGGTGTTGTCGACCTGCACGAACGGCTGAAACAATCGTTTCAAATCTTCCGGGGCGATGCCTTGCCCGGTATCGCGCACGACAATCGCCACGCCCGGCGCGCCGTCGATGCGGCAGGGGCCGGCCTCCACCTCAATCGCGCCGTCCTGTGTGAACTTTGCTGCGTTGGACATGAGATTGAGCACACATTGGCGGACGCGCGTTTGATCCGCAAAGATGCTGGCGACAGCGGGCGCGACCGTCACCTTGAGCTGGGTGTTGTTCTTTTCCGCGACCAAACGCACGTCATCGGCGGCGGCGCGCAGCAACGCCGCCAGATCGAACGTCGTCGGTGCAAGCTCAACCTTGCCGGCTTCAATCCGGGAGAAGTCCAGCACCTCGGTGATCATCGCCAGCAAATGGCTTGCGGCGTTGCGAATGCGGCCTAGATCAGCGGCGCACTGCTCGGTATCGCCGCTCTTGATGTCTTCCTGCACGATTTCCGCGTAGCCGATCACGGCGTTGAGCGGCGTCCGCAATTCATGGCTCATATTCGCCAAGAACATCGACTTCGCGCGGTTGGCCGTTTGCGCCCGCCGCGTCGCGATCGCCAGTTGCGCGGTGCGCTCGTCAACCCGCCGCTCCAATTCTTCGGCTGCCTGCTCCGCCTTGAGCTGCGCTTTCATCAAATCCCGGAAGCTCCCGGCGTTCGCCCGCGCCATGACGATGGCGTTGCCGCCCAAGATGCCCGCCAGCGCCGCGCCCAACAGCGCGCTCTCGCCGCCGAGCACATAGCCGTTGGCGATCAGCGACACGATGATGGGCGGAGAGGTGAAGAAGATCATGCGCGGCGTCATGATGTGCAGTGAGGTGCAGATCATCAGCGCGCCGGCTGAGAACATGAGCCCGATCAGCGGTCCGGGCTGCGGCGCCAGCGCCAACAGCGCATACGGCGCAACATAGGAAAACGTGACCACGGCCAGCACCAGCGTGTGTCCGGCGAACACGCCCCGCAGCGCCTTGTCGTCCAGCGCATCCAGACGCGCCGAAAGCCGCGTGAACGCCCGCTGCGCGAAGTGATCGGCGATCAGGCCGGCGATCCCGCCGATAGCGCACGGAATCCACCAGGGGCCCGGGACGATCATGCCGACGAGCAACGGCACAACGGTGACGGAAGCGTATCGGGTAAGGCCATGGCCGGCCCACGCCAGCTCCACGAAGCGGCGGATGGTCATGACCCAGATGCGGCGATGTTCGCTCGTCGCGCCCATGGGTTTCCTCCGGATCTTATCGCCCTTGCGGCAAGCCGAACCCGGTTCGCTAAACAAAAGGTGTAGATTTACCGCAAATGGGCCCTGGCCGGTGCGGGCGCCGGGGGTCGCATTTCTGGCGAAACCCCCTAGGTTTCGAGCGTGAGCGAATCCAATTCCCCTCCAGGCTCTTTGGGCCTTTTCGGCGACGATACGACTGGCCCCGCCTATGTCGTTCTGGCCCGGAAATATCGGCCAAAGACCTTCGAAGACCTGATCGGTCAGGAGGCGATGGTGCGCACCATCGCCAATTCGTTCGCGCTCGGCCGCATTCCGCACGCCACCATGCTGACCGGCGTGCGCGGCGTCGGCAAAACCACCACCGCCCGTCTGCTGGCGCGCGCGCTGAATTACAAGCGCGGCGACATTGATCACCCAAGCGTCGAACTCGATCCGCCCGGGGAACATTGCCAGGCGATCATGGAAAGCCGCCATCCCGACGTGTTCGAGATGGACGCCGCCTCCCGCACCGGCATCAATGACATTCGCGAAATTCTGGACTCGGTCCGCTACGCGCCGGTGATGGCGCGCTACAAGATCTACATCATCGACGAAGTGCACATGCTCTCGACGGCCGCCTTCAACGGCCTGTTGAAGACATTGGAAGAGCCGCCGCCGCACGTGAAATTCATGTTCGCGACGACGGAAATCCGCAAAGTGCCGGTCACGGTGCTCTCGCGCTGCCAACGCTTCGATCTGAAGCGCATCGATAGCGAACGGCTCGCCACGCATCTTAGCAATATCTGCGCCAAGGAAGGCGTGAAGGTCGACGCTGACGGCATCGCGCTGATCGCCCGCGCCGCCGAAGGCTCCGCTCGCGACGGCCTTTCGCTGCTCGATCAGGCCTTGGTGCAGAAGCCCGGCGAAACCGTCACCGCGGCGGACGTGCGCGACATGCTGGGCTTAGCCGATCGGGCGCGCGTGCTCGATCTGTTTGACGCCATTTCCAAAGGCGACGCGAAAACCGCCATCACCGAAGCCCGCAGCCAATATGACAGTGGCGCCGATCCAACACTCATCCTGCGCGACCTGCTCGACATCGGCCACGAGGCCGCACGCGCGCAAGCGCTCGGCGCCGAGGCCAAGATCATCGGCGGGGCCGATTGGGTCGGCCGCGTGCGCGGGCTCGCCGACAAGCTCTCGCCGGCGCAGCTTTCGCGCATCTGGCAGATGCTGCTGAAGGCGCTCGAAGAAGCCAGCAAGGCGCCAGACCCAATCGCCGCCGTCGAAATGGCGATGGTCCGCATCTGCGCGGCGCAATCACTGCCGCCGCCCGAAGAAGCCGCGCGCCTACTCAGAGATGGACCGCCGGCTTCCAGCCGGCCCTCGGCGCCGCCATCGCGCGAGCCGCCGCGCGACACGCCCACCGTCAACAAGGCGCCGCCCGCGCCCACGCATCGCCTACAAACCTTCGAGGATTTCCTCCGCGCCGTTTCTGACGCGCGCATGATCGAACTCGAAATCCTGCTCGACCGCTTGAAAGTGGTTCAGTATTCGCCCGCTGGCGATCTCGTGTTCGTCTCCGCGCCCGATCAGCCGCGCGACCTCATCCGTCAGATCAAGGATTTCCTTGAAGAGATCACCGAGATCGAATGGCGCGTCCGCGGCGTCGAAAGCACCAACGCCTCGGTCGAAAGCCTCGCCGAACGGCGCCTGCGCGAACGCCAACGCGCGATGGAAGAATTGAAGCGCCAACCCTTCATCGCCGAGGCATTGAAGCATTTCCCCGGCGCTGAAATCACCGCCGTGCGCCAGCCGCAGGAAGAGGCAAGCAGCGGCGACGTTGTGCAGATGCCGTCTCAGAACAAGACCGCGCCCTCCCCGGCGCGCAAGAAGGAAGCCGACCGATGAAAGACATCTCGCAGATCATGCGCCAAGCCCAGCAGATGCAGGCCAAGATCAACGAGGCGCAGAAGAAGCTCGAAGCCATGGAAGTCGAAGGCACCGCCGGCGGCGGCATGGTGAAGCTGCGCATTTCCGGCAAGAACGCCCTGCTCGGCATCAGTATCGATCCTTCGCTCATGGTCGCCGACGAACGCGAAATCCTCGAAGACCTGATCAAAGCCGCCCACGACGACGCCCGCCGCAAGCTTGAGACGGCGCAGAACGACGAAATGAAGGGCCTAAGCGGCGGCCTAGGAATTCTGCCCGGCTTTAAGATGCCGTTCTAACACCCGTGCGCTCCAGCAAATCCACCACTGCCGCCCCCGAGATCGAGGCGCTGATCGCGCTGCTCGCGAAAGTGCCAGGCTTAGGCCCACGCTCGGCGCGGCGGGCGGCGTTGCAGCTGTTGAAGAAAAAAGACGCGCTGATGGTCCCGCTCGCCTCCGCGCTATCGGACGCGGCCGAGAAAGTGCGCCCCTGCTCCAATTGCGGCGCGCTTGATACGCAAGATCCGTGCGCGCTGTGCAGCAAGCCCGAGCGTGACGACGGCCTCATCTGCGTCGTCGCCGAAGTCGGCGACGTCTGGGCGCTCGAGCGCGCCGGCGCCTTCAAAGGCCGCTACCATGTGCTCGGCGGCTTGCTCTCGGCGCTCGACGGCGTGCGCCCCGAAGACCTCCGCATCTCCAAACTGGTCGAACGCGCCAGCGCGCCGGGCGTACGCGAAGTCATCCTCGCGCTCTCCGCGACGGTCGACGGCCAAACCACCGGCCATTATCTTGCCGAGCGCCTGCAGCCCATTGGCATCACCGTAAGCCGCCTCTCGCACGGCGTGCCCGTCGGCGGCGAACTTGATCTCTTGGACGACGGGACACTCTTTGCTGCACTGCAAAGCCGTCGCCCGTCATAAGAATCTTCTCGCCAAACTCCGCGACACCCCCTTAGCTCCCTCCACGGAGGGATCGAACATGGGTTTTCTCAGCACTTATTCCGGGCCGCTGCTCAGTATTCTACGCATCATCAGCGCGCTGCTGTTCATGGCGCACGGCACGGCGAAGCTGCTCGGCTTCCCCGCGACCGAGATGTTCGCGCAACCGCCCGAGCCGATGACGTTGATCTGGATTGCTGGCGTGCTCGAATTGGTTGGCGGCGCGCTGCTGGCGATCGGCCTCTTCACGCGACCGGTCGCGTTCGTGCTCTCGGGGATGATGGCCGTCGCCTATTGGATGGCGCATGCGCCCCAGGCGTTTTGGCCGATTCAGAACCAGGGCGAACTCGCCATCATGTTCTGCTTCACGTTCCTCTACATCGCCGCCGCTGGCGGCGGCTCGTTGAGCGTGGACAATATGATCACCAAGAAGGGCTAAGCCCTACTCGCGGTGCCGCTCGAGGCATTGGGTGCGCGCACGCGTGACGCGAGGGTCCATCAGCCCTTCTTCACGAAAGCGCGTCAGCGCAGCCTCGTATTCTTCGTAGGTGAGCGTGCGCGTGAGCTTGTCCCATGTGCACGCACACACCGCGCTCTCAGGCGGGCATGACGCTTCAAAATGCGAGCGGGCTTCCGCCGGATACTCATTCGGCGCGCCGCCGCCGCACGCCGACAGCGCCAGCACCGCGATAAAACTCAGGATGCGCGTGCGCATCGTGACCTCCAGGGCGGCAATAATTGCCGCGCAATGGCCATGAAGTATGCGCTCGGACGGTTAAGAGAGCGGCGCCTAAACGCGGTTAAGCGCTACTGGGCGGCCCGAAAAACCAGTGCTTCGCCTGCGGAAGAGGACAAAATCAGCGTTTCGCCTTCGCGTCGATACGTTTGCGCGCTGCTGAGCGCGGTATGAAATGCGGCTTCCTGCGCCATCACCACCGGCTCGCACGCCATCTCGGTCGCGCCGACGCCGCCGAAACTGATACGGTCCCCGCTAATTGTGTAGCCGCCAAAGAAGCGATTGCAGCCGCCCGTGCCGCTGATGCGGTCGGCCGCGAACTCGATCGTCGGCGTGCGATAGGCGACCGGCGCCCCTTCAATGCTTTGCGCCACCCAGCGCGTGCCCGAGAGCGGCGGCTCCGGCGCCGTCGACGCACACGCAGCCGCCACCAGCGCACTGGCAAGGGCCAAGCCGGTCAGATTGGTGCGATTGAGCACAAAGCGCATAGCGCCGGTCAACGTCATGGCGCGGCCTCCGGTTCCACTGCAGGGTTGACGGCCGGTTGCGGCAAGTTTGCGGCGCACTCCACGGCATAGCCTTCGATCTGCCGGCTCAACGGGTGCGCGGAGCGTTCGGCGGCGGGCATACGCTCCAACGCGTCGAAATCCGCACGCGGCACATTAGCTTCGATCTTGCCCCAGATGCAGGTGCATAGCTCGCGCGAGCCGCTCTGCGCGGTGCAGCTTTGCGTGAAGCCGAACGAATATTCCGGCGTGTAAGCGGGCTCGGCCTGTGGCCCGCATGCAGCGAGCGCCAGAATCGCGAAAGCCAAAAGAGAGCGCATGGAAAACTCCTTGGCGCTCTGATGCCCTAATTGGCGCCCTCTTCCAAGAGTCGGCGCGCGATCACCATGGCTTGAATCTCGCCCGCGCCTTCGAAGATGTTGAGAATGCGCGCATCCGCCAGAACGCGGCTGATCGGGTATTCCACTGCGAAACCATTGCCGCCGTGGATTTGCAGCGCATTGTCCGCCGCCGCCCACGCCACACGCGCCGCCAAAAGCTTCGCCATCCCCGCTTCCAGATCGCAACGCTTGCCGCTGTCCTTCCGGCGCGCTGAGAAATAGGTGAGCTGACGCACGGCCATCAATTCCGCCGCGATCATCACGAGCTTATTGGAGACGCGCGGAAACTCGAAAATCTCTTGGCCGAATTGCTTGCGGTCGATCGCGTATTTGAGCCCCAGTTCCAAAGCGCTTTGCGTCACGCCCACAGCGCGCGCCGCCGTCTGGATGCGCGCGCTTTCAAACGTCGCCATCAACTGCTTGAAGCCTTGACCTTCGACGCCGCCCAAAAGATTGCCCGTCGGCACTTTGAAGCCGTCGAAACCGATCTCGTATTCCTTCATGCCGCGATAACCGATCACCTCGATCTCGCCGCCGCTCATGCCGGGCGTCGGAAACGGGTTTGCGTCATCACCGCGCTGCTTGGGCGCGAGCAGCATGGAAAGGCCGTTGAAGCCATTCGTGTTCGGATCGGTGCGCACCAGCAGCGTCATCACATCGGCGCGCGCCGCGTGCGTGATCCAAGTTTTGTTGCCCGTGACAACGTAATGCTCGCCCTCTTTCACCGCGCGCGTCCGCAACGAACCGAGGTCGGAGCCCGTATTCGGTTCGGTGAACACCGCCGTGGGCAGAATTTCCGCATTGGCGATTTTCGGCAGCCATTCGGCCTTCTGCTCCGGCGTGCCGCCGATGAGGATGAGTTCCGCCGCGATTTCGCTGCGCGTACCGAGCGAACCCGTACCGATCCACGCGCGCGAGAGCTCTTCGGAGACGACGCACATCGCCGTCTTGCCGAGTCCGGAGCCGCCGTACTCTTCCGGGATGGTAAGACCGAACACGCCCAGCGCGCCCATCTCGTTCAAGATCTCGAGCGGGATCAGCTCGTCATTGCAGTGCCACGCATGCGCGTACGGCATGATCTTGTCGTCGGCGAATTTGCGGAATTGATCGCGGATCATCTCGAAATCCGCATCGAGATTCGTGTTCTCCACCGTCGCACGGCCTTGGGCGTCGCGCAGCAACGCGGCCAGCCGGGCCTTCTCCGTTTTGGTGATGGTGAGCGCCACCGCCGGCGCTGCGACGCCAAAATGGTCGGGGCGGATGATCTCGACTTGCGTCATCGGCACGCCGCCGGCGAGTTGGGCGCTGTATTCGGCCGCCAGCAGCTTCGCCAGCAGGCGTTCAGTCTCGCCCAGCGCGCCCTTTTCATGCAGCGCTCGCGCCCAATCGCGGACCTCGCGCAATGTTTCGGCGTAGGTGGCGACCCAGGCCAGGCCGTGCACAACGTGCTGCTCGCGGTCGAGCGCTATGCGGTCGATCTTGCCGCCTTTGCTCACCAGCGGCTTCACCGCGTCCCGCGCGGCTTCAGCGTATTTGGCGGCGTTGTTGGCCGCCTGATCCAGTTGCGCCAGCACTTCAGCGGACATGCTATCTCCTCCCGAGTCAGGGCACTAAAGCCGGTCTTTCGCAGTTGCGAAAGACCCAGGCTGAGGCGCCGAGCGCGACGCCGCGCCACAGGAGAGCGAAATGGAGCACGGAGCAACCGGTGGCGCGGTCCTCACCCAAGCCCTGGTCTTCCTCGGGGCGACCTGCCTGGTCGTTCCCGCTTTACGTCGCGCCAAGCTCAGCGCCGTGATGGGATTTCTCCTCATTGGCGTCGGCATGGGGCCGCACGTGCTCGGCCAATTGGCGGACATGTGGCCCTCGCTGGCGGCGTTCGAACTCCGGGAAGACCGCCCCACCATCGCCCTTGCCGAATTGGGCGTCGTGTTCCTGCTGTTCGTGATCGGGCTGGAAGTCTCATTCGAGCGTCTCTGGGCGCTCAAGCGCTACGTGTTCGGCTTGGGCCTCGCGCAGGTCACGGTGAGCACCGTCGTGATCGCCGGCATCGCGCTCGCGTTCGGCAATTCGTTCGCCGCCTCCTCCGTGCTCGGCCTGGCGTTCGCGCTGTCCTCCACAGCGCTCGTGCTGCAATTGCTGCGCGAGGGCCGTCAGATCGCGACTCCGGTCGGACGCATCAGTTTCTCGGTGCTGCTGATGCAGGATCTGATGGTCGTGCCCATCCTGTTTGTTGTCGCCGCGCTCGGCGCCGATAGCGCCAGCGCATTCAGCGGCCAGAACATCTTCATCGCGCTGCTCACCGCGCTCGTGTCATTGCTGGTCATCTTCACCCTGGGCCGCGTTCTGCTGCGCCCGATGTTTCGCTGGGTCGCCTCGATCGACAGCCGCGAAGTGTTCATCGCCGCCGCGATCCTCGCCGCGATTGGCATGGCGACGGCCGCGCAATCTGCCGGCCTGTCGATGGGATTGGGCGCCTTCCTGGCCGGCCTCCTGCTCGCGGAGACCGAATTCCGCCACCAGATCGAAAGCGATTTGGAGCCGTTCAAGGACCTGTTGCTCGGCCTCTTCTTCGTGACGGTGGGCATGCAAATCGACATCCCGCTGCTGCTGGCGAATCCGCTGATGATCCTGCTCGGCGTCGCCGGCCTCTTCGCCGTAAAGATCGCCATCATCACGCCGCTCGCGCGCCTGTTCGGCATTCCTTGGCCGCGCGCGCTGGCTGTGGCGTTCATGCTTGGACAGGCGGGCGAGTTCGCCTTCGTCGTGATCGCCGCCGCCAGCGCCAACGGCGCGCTGCCCGAAGCCACGGCCCACTACATGCTGCTGGTGACGGCGCTTTCGATCTTCGTGACGCCGTTCGTCGCCACGCTGGGCGGACGCTTCGCCAAAAGCTTTGCCCCGACGCCGGCGACGATCGAACCTGATCTCGCACAGGAAGGAGGCCACGTCGTCATCGCCGGCTTCGGCCGCGTCGGGCAAACGCTCGCCGACATCCTCGGCAAACAGGAGATTCCCTATGTCGCAGTCGACGCCGATGCTGCGCTCGTCGCGATGCTGCGCGGTCAGGGCAATAGTGTGCACTTCGGCGATTCCAGCCGCCGCGACGTTCTCGCCGCGCTCGGCGCCGCCAATGCCGCCGCCATCATCGTCACCATCAACAATCCGGAATCCGTGGATTTGATCGTGGCGCAAGCCAAGCAAGCTTGGCCGCACGTGCCGGTCTATGCCCGCGCCCGCGACGGCGCACATGCCCGCCGCCTGCACGAGCTCGGGGCGGCACTCGCCAGCCCCGACACAATCGAAGCAGCGCTTCAGTTGGGTGAAGCGCTGCTCAATGGGATTGGCGTTCCAGACGAGGCCGCGCGGCGCATCATCGACGAGCGTCGCGAAGCCGAGATCGCCAAGGCGCTTTATCAGGCGCCCTGACGCCCGGTTTTACAGCCTGTATTGCAGCACGAAGCGCGTGCGGGTGCGGCTCATCGGCGATCCGGGGCCGTCGCCCGATTCGTAGTCGCCGTAGTCAATCGAGAAATCGAGATTATCGGTGATGTCCGCGCCAACCGCGAAATCCCATTCCTCGCCGAAATCAGCGTCGGTGCGCTCGGCTTCGAAATCGTAGTAGCGGACCATGAACGTCAGATCTTCAAGGAAGTCCGGCGCCCATTCGGGCGAATACGAGAGCATGACGTTGCGGTCGACCAGACCATCCGCCGGCTTGGATATGAACGCGCCGGCCCAGCCGTGGAAGCTGTTGGACGACCCAAGCGGCGTAAAGAAGCCGCGCGCGCCATCGCCTTCGAGCGTTTCCTGCCAAAGCTGCACCGACCATTCGCCGTATTCAGCCGTCACAGACGCCTGCCAATAGTCGAGGTCAAACGACACCGTGGAGCTGCCGTAATCCTGTTGCTGCGCATAGCTCGCCGCATAGCTCCAAGTCAGGCCAAGCGCCTCGATATCCTTGCCGGTGGCGCGCACGCCGAGGAATTGCGAGGACTGATTGATGGCGCTCGCCGGCTCGTCGAAATCGAAGAAATAACCGAAGCCCGTGAGCTTGAAGGCGTCCGAAAACGTCTGCGAGACGTTCAACAGATGACTGGCGCTTTCCCAATCATTGTATTCGGCCGTCGTGTTGTTGACGTGATCGACATAAGCGTAGGTCGCTTTCAGGCCGTTCAGCGTGAAATCCGCCCGCAGCGCATCCAGCGTGCGCGCGTCTTGACGCGAGTTGGACACGTCCAGGAAGCGATTGTCGTCAAAGCTGATATATTGCCTGCCGATTGTCGCGTTCAGGTGTTGGTTGATCTGCCAGCGCAATTGCAGGCGATTGAGTTCCGTGCCGGGCGGGTCGCCGATCGTCGCGTAGGGCTCGGCTGGCGGGATGCCGTCGTTGTAATCGCCGCCGAGGTCGCGCACGTCCTCGAACTCAACCAGCGCCGACAAGCCGTTCCATGTGCCGGTCTGCCAGCCCAGACGGGAGCGCAGCGTCAGTGCGTCGGCGTCATTCTGACCAACCTGCTCGAACGTTTCGTAGCGCGCGCGCGCCTCGGCGATCAGTTCGCCATTCTGGATCGCTTCGCTGATGCTGCCCGCATCCTCGGCGTTCGCCACGCCCGCAAGCGACGCCGCGCCCGCCACCACGCCCGCGGCGCGCACTATAACTTTACGCATATGCCCAGCCCTCCAAGGGATTCTTGGTAAATCCTCGTGCGGAAATGGCTGCGCTAAGCTGGTTAACCAGACATTGCCGAAAGTGCATGAAAGCGAAGTTTGCGCAGGCCCCGCCACAGCCGCCCCGTTACGGCGCGAAGAATCGTTCGGCAGCTTTCCGACAATCGCAGCCATGGTCAGACATGCTTAATGCCTCTGCGGCAAGTCCTTGTGTGAAGAGTCACACCACTATGGGGACCGACGCGATGTTGAATTTGAACAACCTCAAGATTTCGCGGAAGCTGTTACTCGGGTTTTCCGCGGTGGTTGCCGTAATTGCCGCTACGGGCGGCGTCTCGCTACTCAACATCAACACCATGAACGAAGCGCGCGACGAAAGCACGCGGGCCAACGCCACAATGCAGGCCGTGTTCGACGCGCAATTCCGCCTTGCCCGCCAAGAGAACTCGATCCGCGGCTGGATCATCAGCCAAGACGAATACTACCTGGAACGTGTCGAGAGCCATCGCGGCAAGTTCAAGGACGCGCTCAATAATATTCGCGAACTCGCCGCGGGCGAGCCGGAGCAGCTCGCCCTGGTCGACGAAGTCGAGCGCGCCGCCGATCTTTGGTACGACGGCATCGTCCCGCAGGTCACGCAATTGGTCCGCGATCCCGCCACCTATAGCCAAGCCAGTTCGCTCGTCGGCAACAACGGCACAGCCGATCAACTGATTGCACCGGCCGAGGAAGGCATCGACGCCCTGCTTGCGGCTGAGCAAGCGCAGCTGGATCGGCTCAACGTCGAGTCGGCGTCCGCCGCCAACATGGTCGCGATGGTTCTGGTGGGCGGTTTGCTCTTCTCCGCGCTGCTGTCCGCCGCGATCGGCATGCTGCTGACGCGCATGATCGCCCGCCCCGTCAATCAAATGACGGATGCGATGCGCCGCCTCGCGGATGGCGATAAGACCATCGTCGTGCCGGCCGTTGGCCAAAAGGACGAAGTCGGCGAAATGGCCGAAGCGGTGCAGGTCTTCAAAGACGCCGCCATCGCGCTCGACAAGGCAGCCGCCGAGAAAGTGCGCATGGAAGCGCTCGCCGCCGAGGAACGCGCCCGCAACGACGCGATCCGCGCCGCCGCCGAAAAAGAGCAGACGGAAGTCGTCGACGCCCTTGCCGGCGCGCTGGAGCGCGTCGCCCGCGGCGATCTCACCTGCCAAGTCACCAATGACTTCGCCGGTCGCTATTTGAAGCTGCGCGACGATTTCAACGCCGCCATCCGCCAATTGCACGAAGCCATGGCGCTGGTGGCGAATTCGACGCTCTCCATCACGAGCGGCACCAATGAGATCAGCCGCGCCGCCGACGACCTGTCGCGCCGCACCGAAACACAAGCCGCGTCGCTTGAGGAAACCGCCGCCGCGCTGGATCAAATCACCGCCGCCGTGTCCAAGACCGCCGCCGGCGCATCGCACGCCAACGCCACCGTGGAAGAGGCGCGCAACGAAGCAGAACGCACCGGTGAGATCGTCGGCGACGCCGTCCGGGCGATGACCGAGATCGAGCAAAGCTCACGCCAGATCAGCCAGATCATCGGCGTGATCGACGAGATCGCCTTCCAAACCAACCTTCTCGCCCTCAACGCCGGCGTCGAAGCCGCGCGCGCGGGCGAAGCCGGCCGCGGTTTCGCGGTCGTCGCCTCGGAAGTGCGTGCGCTGGCGCAACGCTCCGCCGACGCCGCCAAGGAGATCAAGGGCCTCATCTCCACCAGCAGCGAACAGGTCGAGACTGGCGTCGAACGCATCAACAATGCGGGTGAAGCCATCTCCTCGATCGTCGCCAAGGTCACCGAGATCAACGGCCTCGTGTCGGAAATCGCCGCCTCGGCCCGTGAGCAATCGCTGGGCCTCGGCGAAGTGAACACCGCCATCAACCAGATGGACCAGGTCACCCAGCAAAACGCGGCGATGGTGGAAGAAACCACCGCAGCCAGCCGCTCGCTCGCCGACGACGCCAACGACCTTGGCCGCTTGGTCGGTCAGTTCAAGGTCAACACCGGGGCCCCGGCGCACGGCAAGCGCCACGCAGCGTAAACCTCAACGCGACAAGCAATTCAGCGGGCGCGTCGCAAGGCGCGCCCGTTTTGCTTTACACGCTCGTGCCGAACAGCGAACCGATCAACGCCGTCGCCGCCATCGCGAACGCGCCCCAAAACACAACGCGCGACACCGCCCGGCCCACATGCGCGCCGCCGGCTCGCGCGCTCCACACACCGAGCGCCGCCAAGAACACAAGCGACGCGATCGAGACGATCCAGCCGAGCTGCGCGAGCGGCGCCAGCCAGGCGATCGCGAGCGGCATCGCCGCGCCAATGCCAAAGGACGCCGCTGATGCAGCGGCCGCTTGCACCGGCCGCGCTTGCGTCGCCAACGAGATGCCCAATTCATCGCGCGCATGCGCCCCCAGCGCATCCTTCGCCGTCATCTGCTGCGCCACTTGCCGCGCCAGCGCCGGCTCCACGCCACGGCTCACGTAAATCTGCGTCAGCTCTTCAAGCTCGAATTCGGGATCTGTCGCAAGTTCGCGCCGCTCACGCGCGAGATCGGCCTTCTCGGTGTCGGCTTGCGAACTAACGGAAACAAACTCGCCTGCCGCCATCGACATCGCGCCCGCCACCAGGCCAGCGACGCCCGCGATCAGGATCGGCTCGCGCGTTGCGGACGCCGCCGCCACACCCACAATCAAGCTCGCCGTTGAAACGATGCCGTCATTTGCGCCCAGCACCGCGGCGCGCAACCAACCCACGCGGTCGAGCAAATGACGTTCCGTATGCAGAATCGGCGGCATGCGAGGCTCCTATCGCCGCCTTGTTGCCGCCATCCCCCGCTTCGATAAACAGGAATCTTGGAGAATGCGTATGCGTCGCACTTCGTTGTTCCTGGCTCTCGCGCTCGCCGCCTGCTCACAACCCGCGCCGCCGCCCTCGCCCGAACCTGCGCCGTCCGCTGCGATCGTCGAAGCGCCTGCCATCAACGTCACGGCCCCGCGCGCAGACGCGCGCGTCACAAACCCGCTCATCGTTGAAGGCACAGCGCCCGGTGATTGGTACTTCGAAGCACAGTTTCCGCTTCAGTTGCGCACCGCCGACGGCACGCTGCTTGCGGAAGCGCCCGCGCGCGCCCAGAGCGATTGGATGACGGAGGCGCCGGTGCCGTTCCGTGGCGAACTAACGTTCCGCGTCACACAAGACACGCCCGTAACACTCGTCCTGCAGGAAGACATGCCCGGCGAAGGCGCAACCCCGCGCGAGATCACGATTCCGGTGGTGCTGGCGCCGCGCTGATTAACTCATCCACTGCAGCGTGGTCGGCTCAATCGGATTGACGAAATCGCGCTTCTCTTCGCGGCTCTTCGTCCACTCGCGCTTGAGCTTCAGATACCATTTGGCCTGCACGTCGATATCGTCGATCCAAAGCATCGCCGGCGAATAGGCAAGCCCAGTATTCTGCAGATCGACCATGCGGCCGTCCTGATCCAAGAACTCACGCCCCGCCGGAATGAGGATCGGCTTCATCACATCAAGCAACGGCGCGTTCTTCCAATACGTCACTTGCGTGATGCGCGTGGAGTTTTCATTCTCCGGCGTGAGACAGGTCAGCGTGAACAGGCGCGAGGTTGGATTGTCCACCACTTCCCAGCGGAAGCCCGGCAGCATGAAGCAAATCTCGGTGGTCACCTCGCCGCCAAACAGCGCGCGATACGCAAGCGAATTACCACTCGGCGCATGGCGTTCGATCGCCCAGCCGCGCTCGCGCGGCACGAAGCGCTTTTGCTTGAGCTTCTTGCCCGCGCTCGGCGGGCGCCACCACCATTGATTATGCACGTACGGCACGTGCGCGGGGTCCATCAGCCCCACCACCGCATTGTCCATGCTCGCCGCGAAGACGCGATGGATGACGAATTTCGGCTCGACCAAATCGCCCAAGCCAAAGTCCGGCGCCGGCGGCGGCTCGCCCGCGAAACGCGGATCGGCGGCAACGAACACGAGCACGATGCCGTTGGCCTCATGCGTCGGGAAATTGCGCACGCGAATGCGGCTGGCCTCGTAAGGCTGGCCTTCCACGAGCGACGGGATCTGCTTGCACACGCCATCCTGCGTGCCGAAGCGCCAGCCGTGATAAGGGCATTCCACCGTCTGCACGCCATTGGTCGCTTCGATCTTGCCGGAAGAGAGCGGCACGGCGCGGTGCGGGCAAATATCGCGCAACGCAAACGCACGCCCCTCCTCGTCGCGCCCCAGCACGATCGGCTCGCCCAGGATTTCGCGGCGAAACATCTTGCCGCGCTTCAGCTCTTTCGAGGTCGCGGCGAAATACCAAAGGTCTCGGAGAAGGTCGCTCATTGTTGAGCGAAATACACGATCGCGGCGATGCCGACAAAGCCCAGCGCCGCCGATGCGACGATCCCGCACACGCAAAGCGCGGCGTAAATAGCCCGCCTTACCCTGTATTCACGCGCCCGCGCTCGATTCAGCGCCCCACCGGCGAAAAAGATCGCGCCCAGCGACCCGACCACGACGCCCGCGACGGCCGCCAGATAGAGCAGCAATTGGAGCAACAACATGCCCAGGGCCTAGCACGCGGCCAGATGTTGGCCCAGTGCTCCATTACCTGGAAGGGAATTGGCCCGCGCCGCCACCGCATTGAGTCTCAGGCCATCAAACACGGAATTTGGCCATGCAAGGCATATGGAAACACTGGATGCAGGTTTGGTGCTGGGCGGTCCTCGGCGTCGGCGCCATCTTCGCCCTGGGGGCGATCCCTGATGCGGACGGCGGCGTGCGGCTGTTCTACGATGCCGTCGCTTGGCCGATTGATGGTGTAAGCCCTTATGGCGAAGAGGTGCGCTTCACCGCCGCACTGCTCGGCGCGGTGATGATGGGCTGGGCCATGACTGTGTTCGCCCTCGTGGCCGCAGCCGATCAGATTGGCGCACCGGCCTGGCGCGGCCTCACGATCGCAATCGTGACTTGGTACCTCATCGATTCAGTCATCTCGGTGGCGTCAGGTTGGCCGTTGAATGCGGTTTCGAACACCGGCTTTCTCGTCACCTTCCTCATCCCGATACTCGCCAGCGGCGCGCTCGGGACTGGCGTCAAATCCCAGCTCAGCGCGCGACGATCGTAACGCGGAACACGTCGGCCGCGGGCTCATTGCTTTCCCAGGGCCGCCGCTGTTCCAGCACCAACTCGCCCGTTCCCGACGCGGTGGCGACGAACATCAGCACTTCCCAATGATTGCCGCCGACGAAACCCGGTTGGCTCTGCGCTTGCGTCGTATTGCCCGACGCCTCGCCCGCTCGCGTCACGAACGCTGGCAGCTGCGCGGGCGTCCACACATAGCCAGCCGTCGGCACGCCCACGAGCTCCACAGCGAAGCGCTGGTTCACGCCCACCTCGATCGTCTGCCCCGCCTGCGCAGCCGTGATGCGCACCGTGACATCCTCCGGCGTCGGCGCGGGCACGGCTTGATTGGTCACGGGCGCCGCCTCCTCTTTGGCTTCCTGCGCCGGCGTGCACGCAGCCAAAGCCGCCGCCATCAGCAAAACGCGGATCATTGCATCGCTCCTGCTTCCATCAAGCCAATATAGAACCGCACCGTACGCTCAAGATTGGCCAGCGTCAGGCGTTCATTCGTGCCGTGAATACCTTCAAGGTCTTCCGTCGAGAACAGCATCGGCTGGAAGCGATAAACATTCTCCGCCACTTCCGAATAGTGCCGTGAATCCGTACCGGCGAGTACTAGGCCCGGCGCCACCGGCGCATCCGGCAGGATATCGCGCGACAGCGCCGCCAGCAGCGCATAGGAGCTGCTCGTCGTGCTCGACATCGCCGTCGCCTCGCGCGGCGGCTCCGCCCAATCGACATCGACGCCTTCGATATCAGCCACTTCGGCGCGGGCGCGCTGCAAGATATCGGCGGCGGGATCGCGCGGGTGAAAGCGGAAATTGATCATGGCGGTCGCTTCCGCCGGCAGCACGTTCGGCCGTACGCCGCCGTTGATCATGGTCGGCGCCTGCGTTGTCCCGAGCAACGCCCGCGCCGTGGGATTCTCCGACATGCGCGCACGCAGCATCGGCCCGAACAGCCATTCGTTCGACACCGCCATGCGATTGGTGAGTGAAAGCTCCGGCGCGAGCGCCCGCATCATCTCCAAGGCCGGGCCGCCTTCGAGCCGCTGCTCGATCGGCATGTCGTGAATACGCACCACCGCTTCCGCGACCGAAGACACCGCCGTCTCCGGCGGCGGCATCGAGGAATGCCCCGGCTGTCCCGTGGCGTGCACACGCAACGTGCCGAAGCCGCGCTCGGCGATGCCGATCATCGATGCGGGACCGCCTGTGAGCGGATGATTGTCGATCGCGGCCATGCCCTCATCAAGCACGAACCAGGCGCGCACGCCGCGCGCCTTCAGCGCTTCGGCCATCGCAATCGCGCCGTCGTCGCCGCCGATCTCCTCGTCGTGACCGAATGCAAAGATGATCGTGCGTCGCGGCTGACGCCCTTGCCGCGCCAGAAACTCGGCCGCCTCCATCAGCGTGACCAGCGAGCCCTTATCGTCGATGGCGCCGCGCCCCCACACGGCGTCCTCTTGGATGACGCCGCCAAACGGATCGACGCGCCACGCCGCGCGCGTATCGTCGGGCACGGGCACCACGTCTTGGTGCGCCAAGAGCACGATGGGCGGCTGCGCCGGATCGGAGCCCTCCCACGTGTAGAGCAGCGAGAGCTCGTTGATCAGTTCGCGCCGCGCCACGGCATGGAGCGCAGGATACGTCTGTTGCAGCCACGCATGCAGATTGAGGAAAGGCGTGCGGTCTTCCTCGACACTCACCAACGAGACGGTCGGAAATTGAATAGCTTGAGCGACATGCTGCGCGGCCGCGCTCACGTCGATTTCATACGCGCCTGTCGCGGGGATCGCCGTCTCGGCCGGCGGCGGGGGCGCGGTGAACGACATGGTGCGGTAGCCGACAAACCCGGCGACCGCCAACAACACGACGGCCAAGCCCGCCACAATCAATCGAACCATGAAAGCGCTCCCCCGCAATCTGCGGGCATTAGCGCCCTGCCCGGCGCCCCCGTCAACGCCGGACGGCGCCGCTCAGGGTGTCGCCGCGGAAAAATGGGCCAGCGCCGCGGGCCGCGCCCGCACGCGCTCGTAATACGCGCTGACATGCGTCAAGTCCGGCCGCTCGAACGCGCCGCCGAACCAGCGATGTGCAGAGAGCCCCAAGGCGAGGTCCGCGAGCGAGAATTCGGCGCCCGCGACGTACGCGCCTGTCTCCCCCAGTCGCGCATCGAGCACGCGCATCTTCGAGGTCCATTCCTTCAACGATTCCGCGATGCGCGCTTCATCGTCATAGCCGGCCAGGTGGCGCACCCGCGCCGCCACCGCGTAGCGCCAAGACATGTTGAGGTCGCTTGCCTGCCAACCAAGCCATTGCTCGACGATCGCACGCTGGCGCACATCCGCGGGCAAAAGGTGTGAGGCTTCACGCTCCGCGAGATAGCGCATGATCGCGTGGCTTTCCCAAAGCACGAAATCGCCGTCGATCAGGACGGGGACCTGCGCGTTCGGATTAAGCGTGCGAAATTCTGGAACGTCCGGATCGCGCAGCGGCAAACCCCAATCCTCGTGCGCGTAGGTCAGCCCAAGCTCGTCGGCCGTCCACAGAACTTTGCGGACATTGATCGAGGTGACACGGCCCAGAATACGCAGCATGCCGCGCTTATGCCCGCGGCGCGCGCAAACGAAAAGCGGCCCCGTTGCCGGGGCCGCTTCGTTGAGACGATCTGGTATGGGATCGGCTTAGTTGGACTTTTCGCCGTAGAAGCGGCGGTGGCGGCGCGGGGCCGGCGCGGGCGCTGGCTCTTCAGCGACAACGACCGGGGCAACCACAGGCGCTTCCGCAACCGGGGTCGGTTCCGGCGCCGGCGCCACGAAGGCCGCCGGTTGAGCCGAGGCGCGGCTCGGGCAAGGCGTGCCGGCTTCTTCCATCGCTTCGCGGACATCGGGGTCCACGCACATCAGCGCGGTGGCGGCGTTGTGATAGCCAAGCGCAACCAGCTGACGCGAGTTCTTCAGGCGTTGGCAGTTGCGATCACGCCAGGTCGTGCCGATCGACAGACCAAAGCTGATGCCTTGCGCACCGACCGAGCTTGAGCCCATGCAGGTGTCTTCGCCCGCGGTGAGGCCGGCGGCGTACGCCGTGTTCACCGGATCGCGCGGCGTGTTGTTGTTGACGTTGACCGTCTGGCTCGAATTGTTCGAGTTCGAATTGTCAGCGCTGTTGGTGTTGCTGTTCGACGCTGTCGCCGAACCGCCGTTCGCCGTCACCGTGTTCGAGTTCGACGCGTTGTTCGTGTTCGAGTTCGAGGCGTTAGCCGAGTTGTTGTTGGTGTTGGCGTTGTTGTTCGTGTTGTTGTTCGTGTTCTGGTTCCAGTTTTGATTGGTGTTCTGGTTCCAGTTTTCGTTCCGGTTCTCGTTCCAGTTTTGGTTCTGGTTCTGGTTCCAATTTTCGTTACGATTCTCGTTGCTGTTCGAGTTGTCGTTACGAATGCTGTTGTTGTTGGTGGCGTTGCCGCCCTGCGCCCAGGCATTGGCGTTCGCGTTGGCGTTGGCCGACGGCGATCCGCTGCAATTGTAGTGGCACTGATTGCCGCCGCCATGATTGGTGCCGCCGGCGGACGCCGCCGGCGCGAAGGCGACGACGCTGATCACAGCGGCGGTCGCCAGAACTTGTTTCGCGAAACCCACTTGTATTCTCCCAGCTTTCATAAGCTTCGGAGGCCGCTGTGCATGTGCGGCGCCGCGGGATTCGATCAATCCGGCACGCAAAACCCCTGCCGCGCGTATGTCCCGAGACCTGCTTGTATCGTTTAGGGCCGATAACCAAACCGGCGCCGCGCCAGGTCTGGTTAAACCGTCAGGAGGTCGACGTGGCCGAAGCCCTTTGAATAATCGAGCACGGAAATGATCTCCGCGTCGATCCGGAAGAGCGCCATCTCAAAGCCGGCGCCGACATCCACGAATTGCGATATTTGCGGAAATTTCTTCGCCATGAGCGCGCCGACCCGCGCCGCCTCATCGCTCGCCGTCACGCGCTGCGCCCGCCCGCCGATGGAAACGCCGCGGATCGCAGACCAATCGCCATCGTAGGGGCAATTGACCGTGACCGAAACGCGATTGTCCCGGGCGATGTTCTGCGCCTTCTGGCTCTCCGCGTTCGTTCCGAAATACACCGCGAGCCCGTCATTGGCGAAGCTGACCGTGGTCGCCTGCGGCCAGCCGTCGGCGCGCAGCGTGGCGACCGTCAGATCGGCCGCTTCATCCAGGATCGACACGACAAAGTCGCGCTGGGCTGGGTTAAGCATGGGAGCCTCCTTTGGTTAAGGAGCGCTCCCTTGCCGCATGCCGCATTGAGCTGGCGCAATCAGCCCCGCGCGTCGCTGGCTTCCAGCACTTCTTCCCAGGTGCGCATACCCGAACGCTGCGCGTTCACCAGCACGGCCATGTTGCCTGGCGCGTGCTTGTTATCGAGCATCTTCTCGTGCGCGTCCGGGATCTTGTCCCAGGCGAACACTTCCGACATCGCCGGATCGATCCGGCGGTCGATCACGAGCTGGTTGGCCTGGCTGGCGTGATAGAGGTGGGCGAAGTGCGAACCTTGCACGCGCTTCTGGTGCATCCAGAGATAACGCGCGTCCATGGTCAGATTGTAGCCCGTGGTGCCGGCGCAGATCACAACCATGCCGCCGCGCTTCACGATGCGCACGGAAACCGGGAAGGTCTGCTCGCCCGGGTGCTCGAACACGATGTCGGGGTCCTTGCCGCCGGTGATGGCGCGCACGGCTTTGCCGAACTTCGCCACCTCTTTCATATATTCGGGAAAGCCCTCGCCATTCACCTTTGGCAGCTGGCCCCAGCAATCGAAGTCTTTCCGGTTGAGCACCGCCTTCGCGCCCATCGAGAGCACGTAATCTTTCTTGCTCTCATCGGAGACGACGCCGATCGCGTGGGCGCCGCTGACCGCGCAGAGTTGCGTCGCGAACACGCCGAGGCCGCCCGAGGCGCCCCACACCAGCACGTTCTGGCCGGGCCGGAGCACGTTCGGACGCCAGCCGAACAGCATGCGATACGCAGTCGCCAGGGTGAGCGTGTAACACGCGGCCTCTTCCCAGGTGAGATGCTTCGGCCGCGGCATCAGCTGGCGCGCTTGCACCTTGCAGAATTGCGCGAAAGAGCCGTCCGTCGTCTCGTAACCCCAAATGCGTTGGCTGGGCGAGAACATCGGATCGCCGCCATTGCATTCTTCGTCGTCGCCATCGTCTTGATTGCAGTGGATGACGACTTCGTCGCCGGGCTTCCAACGCTTCACCTTTGAGCCAACAGCCCACACGATGCCGGAGGCGTCGGAGCCGGCAATGTGATAAGGTTGCTTGTGGCCATCGAGCGGGCTGAGTGGCTGGCCGAGCGCGGCCCATACGCCATTATAATTCACGCCGGCCGCCATCACGAGCACGAGCACTTCGTCCTCGCCGATCGTGGGCACTGGCACTTCTTCCAGCTGCATCGCCGTCGCGGGGCGGCCATGCCGCTCCTTGCGGATAGCCCACGCCCACATGGTTTTGGGCACATGGAATTGGGGCGGAATCTCCCCGATATCGTACAGGTCCTTGACGGCTTTCAGGTTCGGCTGGGCCATGGAGCGCTCTCGCGATTTATGCTGCAGCGCACAATGGGACATCTTTTAGGCAAGTCGTCAATGCCCTGGCGCTGCAAGCGGCGCCGCCGCGTCGTTTTCCCAACGTCAAGCAGCGTAGCGGTTGCCAACGCGCACGTGTAAGCAGCGCAAGCGCCGACCGCGCGTTCGGGAAATAGCTGCCGCCCATGCTTTCAGTTCTAGACCTTTTTCGCGTCGGCATTGGGCCCTCGAGTTCCCACACGGTCGGCCCCATCCGTATCGCCAAGCGTTTCGTCGATAGTCTCGAGCGCGCGCGCACGCGCGCCGCCACACAGCGCATCGTCGTCGAACTGCAAGGCTCGCTGGCACTCACGGGCGCCGGTCACGCCACGCCAAAGGCTGTCATCCTGGGCCTTGCCGGTCTTGAGCCTGAGACTCTCGACCCCGCCGAAGCCGATCGCATCGTCGCGCATGTGCATGCACAGAAGCAGATCGATTTGCCCCACGGCGGCGTCATCGCGTTCGATCCAGAGCAAGACATCGTCTTCGCCTACGATGTCATGCCCAAGCTGCACCCCAATGGCATGAAGCTCACCGCCTATGACGCCAACGGCGCCGTGCTGGCGAGCGAAGACTATTACTCGACCGGCGGCGGCTTCATCGCCACGCGCCGCCAGCTCGAAACACCCGTCGACGGCGACCTCATCCCCTCACGCATCAGCGTGCCGCATCCCTTCGGCTCCGCCGCTGAATTGCTCGAGGCCTGCGACCGCACTAACGCGAGTGTCGCCGACATCATCCTCGCCAACGAAGACGCGATGCGTCCACGCAGCGAGACCGAAGCCAAACTCGATCGCATTGGCGAGGTCATGCGCGCTTGCATCGAGCGCGGCCTGCAGCGCACCGGCGAACTCCCCGGCGGCCTCAAAGTCCAGCGCCGCGCGCCAGAGCTCTGGCGCAAGATGAGCAGCGCTGGCGCAGCCAACGAGCCTGAACGGCTCTTCGATTGGCTCAACGTCTATGCGATGGCCGTGAACGAAGAGAACGCCGCCGGCGGCCAAGTCGTCACCGCGCCCACCAATGGCGCCGCCGGCATCATCCCCGCGGTGCTGCGCCATTATTGCAGCGAAGGCGACGTGCAGGCGAAGACGCGCACGTTCCTTCTTACCGCTGGCGGGGTTGGCCTGCTCTACAAACAGCGCGCCTCGATCTCCGGGGCCGAGATGGGGTGTCAAGGCGAAGTCGGCGTCGCCTGTTCGATGGCCGCCGCCGGGCTCGCCGCCATATGGAGCGCGACGCCGCAACAAGTCGCCAACGCCGCCGAGATCGGCATGGAGCACAATCTTGGGCTCACCTGCGATCCCGTCGGCGGGCTTGTGCAAATCCCCTGCATCGAGCGCAACGCCATCGGCGCGGTCAAAGCGGTCAACGCCGCGCGTCTCGCACTCCACACCACCGGCGCCACCAAAGTGTCACTCGATCAAGTCATCGAGACCATGCGCCAAACCGGCCTCGACATGTCGTCGAAATACAAGGAAACCAGCCAAGGCGGTTTGGCCGTGAATGTGGTGGAGTGTTGAGGACATATCGCACTGCACAAGAGCGCCACTTTGGATGAGCGCGGTATGACGCGGCATTTGCCCTAAAGTGTGCTACCATTGTTGAGTCCGCACGATATTGGCGCGCGGACCAACGGAGGCGCTTATGACCCTTGAAACGCTGATCGTTTGGTTGATCGTTGGTGCGGTCGCTGGCTTCCTCGCCGGCCTGATCGTCAAAGGCTATGGCTTCGGATTAATCGGCAACATTGTGATTGGCATTCTGGGCGCAGTCCTCGCCGGCTGGCTCTTGCCGCAGCTGGGCTTAGGCTTCAGCGTGGGCGGACCGCTCGTCACATCAATCCTCTATGCCGTCATCGGCGCGGTCGTGCTGCTGATCCTCATAGGATTGGTGCGACGCGCGAGATAGGAACGGCGCTATCCACGCCTGTTCCAAGCGAGTGGCGTTGACAGGCGCCGATACGTCGATAGTCCCTGGGTACGACAGTTCGCACAACACCACCCAGACTCATGAATCGCGGCAAAGACATTCTGCTCACCCTCGGCAGCCTCGCCTTCGTTGCCATCGGCATATTCCTGCTGATCAAAGGCGATCCCGAAGATCGCCTCATGGCGCTCGGGGTGACGCTCTTTTTCGGCGCCTGCGCGCTTGTCGGCGGATTGCAGCTCCTGCCGCACCAGCGCGCCGCGCTTGATGCGCAAGGCGGGCTCACCATCCAACCCGATCGCATCCAACTCGCGGGCATGGCCATCGCCGCGATCGGCATGGCGGTCGGCTGCGGCATCTTCGCGCCGATCGCCGCCTCCGAGAACAGGCAGGTCATCTCGCTCGTCGGTTATGCCGGCGCTGTCTTCTTCGGCCTCGGCGGCGTCTTCATTTTGTGGCGCGTGTTCACAGATAAACCGCTCGCCCGCATCGACCAGGACGGCGTGCGCACCTTCGGCGTCGGCGCATGGTCACTCGCCTGGCGCGATATAAGCGGCGTCAGCAGCGGTGCGATCGCGGGCCAACTTTTCCTCGCCTTCGACACTGACACCGCACGCATTCTGCCGACCGCCGGGCCCGGCTATACGCTCGGCGTGCATGGCTCGCGGCTGAGGTTTGAGGATTTGCAGAGCATCGTTCTCGACCTCTGGCAGCGTCACCGCGACGCTTCAGCGCCTGCTGCACTGCAACATTAAGCTTGCCGCCATGGCGCGGCGCATGCTTCCTTGCGCGCGCCATGACCGCGTTCCAGCACGCCCCCGACAGCCCTTGGATTTTCCGCACCTATGCGGGCCATTCGACGCCGGCTGAATCCAACAAGCTCTACCGCGCCAATTTGGCGAAGGGTCAAACTGGGCTTTCCGTCGCTTTCGATCTGCCGACGCAGACAGGCTACGACAGCGACCACATCCTCGCGCGCGGCGAAGTCGGCAAAGTCGGCGTACCGATCGGGCATCTCGGCGACATGCGTGCGCTGTTCGATCAGATCCCGCTCGAACAGATGAACACGTCGATGACGATCAACGCGCCGGCCGCTTGGCTGCTTGCGCTCTATGTATCGCTCGCCGAGGAACAAGGCGCCGATCCGCGCAAGCTCACCGGCACGACGCAGAACGACATTCTCAAGGAATATCTCTCGCGCGGCACCTACATCTTCCCGCCAGCGCCGAGCCTCAAACTCACCGCCGACACGATCGCCTGGAGCCTCGACACGATTCCAAAATGGAATCCGATGAACGTCTGCTCGTACCATCTGCAGGAAGCCGGCGCGACGCCCGAACAAGAGCTCGCCTTCGCGCTCGCGGACGCCATCGCCATTCTCGACGGCGTCAAAGCCCGCGGCGAAGTCGCGCCCGAGCGCTTCGCCGATGTGTTTAGCCGCATCTCGTTCTTCGTGAACGCCGGCATGCGCTTCGTCACCGAGCTCTGCAAAATGCGCGCGTTCACCGCGCTCTGGGAAGAAATCGGCCGCGAACGCTATGGCGTCACCGACGAGAAGGCGCTGCGCTTCCGCTATGGCGTGCAGGTCAATTCGCTCGGTCTCACCGAGCAGCAAGCGGAAAACAACGTCTATCGCATCCTGCTCGAAACACTCGCCGTCACACTCTCCAAAAACGCCCGCGCCCGCGCCGTGCAATTGCCCGCTTGGAACGAAGCGCTCGGCCTGCCGCGCCCGTGGGATCAGCAATGGTCGCTGCGCATGCAGCAAGTGCTCGCCTACGAAACCGATTTGCTCGAGTTCGAAGACATCTTTGACGGCTCAAAAGTCATAGAGGCCAAGGTCGCGCAATTGATCGAAGGCGCGCGCACCGAACTCGCGAAGATCGAAGCCAGTGGCGGCGCGGTCGCCAATGTTGATTACATGAAAGGCGCGCTGGTCGAGTCCAATCGCCGCCGTATCGAGCAGATCGAGGCCGGCAAGCAGAAGGTCGTCGGCGTCAACGCCTTTACCGGCGGCGAGCCCTCGCCGCTCGAAGCCGGCGAGAAGAGCATTCAAACAGTGGATCTCGCCGTCGAAGGCGAACAGATCGCCCGCCTCAAGGCTTGGCGCTCCGCGCGCGACGGCAAAGCCGTCGAAGCCGCGCTAGCGTCGTTGCGCGCGGCAGCACAAGAAGAAAAGAACATCATGCCAGCGTCCATCGCCGCCGCGAAAGCGGGCGTCACCACCGGCGAATGGGCGGCGACGCTCCGCAAAGTCTATGGCGAATATCGCGGCCCCACCGGCGTCGCCGTCGTCATCGAGTCCAGCGGCGAAGACATCGACGCGGTGAAGCAAGATGTCGCCGCCCTCAGCGAAAAGCTCGGCCGCACGCTCACCTTCCTCGTCGGCAAACCGGGCCTCGACGGCCATTCCAACGGCGCCGAGCAGATCGCCGCCCGCGCCCGCGCCGTCGGCATGGACGCGATCTACGAAGGCATCCGCCTCACGCCCGCCGAGATCGTCAAAGCCGCTAAGGAAAAGCAGGCGCACGCCGTCGGCCTCTCCATCCTCTCCGGCTCGCATCTCGATCTCGTGCAGGAAGTCGTGCGTCTGATGCGCGCCGAAGGCTTGGACAATGTTCCCCTCATCGTCGGCGGCATCATCCCGCCGGCTGATGCGCTCGCTCTGCGCCAAATGGGCGTCGCCGGCGTGTACACGCCCAAGGATTTCCGCATCACCCAGATCATGGGCGACGTCGTGAAGCTGGTGGCTGCGAAAACGAGTGCGTAAAATCCAAGCGATGGCGCCGGCGCGCATCAAGTGGGCGATTGAGCTCATGGAGATCGAGCCGAAGCACAACATTTTCGAAATCGGCTGCGGCAGCGGCATTGCCGCCCAGCGCATCTGCCCCTTGCTCGGGCGCGGCTCCTATATGGGGCTCGACAAATCGCCCGCCGCCATCAAAGCCGCGCTAGCGCGCAACGCCGCCTACACGAAGGCCGGCCGCTCCATCTTCATCGAAGCGCCGCTCAACGTGTTCGATCGCGAACCCGCTCTGTTCGATCGCGTCTTCGCCGTGAACGTAAACCTGTTCTGGACCGACGCGTACGATCCCAAAACTGACATCCGCCGCATCGTCACCAAGCGCGGCGTGTTCGTGCAAGTGTACGAACCGCCCAACGCCAACCAACGCCGCGGCATCGCCCGCGCCGCGGCCAAGAACGCTGACGAGCTGTTTGAGAACGTCACCACCAAGATGACGACACGCGGCGGCGCCGGGCTCGTCGCCATCATCGCCAGCGCACCTAAGAAGCGCGCGACCGTCTAGCGCAAACGCCCGGGCAAAATCCGCGAACGACTCGCAGTTCCGGATCTCCGCTTGCATCAGCATCACGGGCGCCTAGCATCCTCGATGGGGAGAAGGCGCGATGTCAGACAAGAAGCCGCTCAATCGGCGTTCATTCATGAGCCGCGTCGGCGGCACGCTGATCATCGGCGGCGCAGCTGCAACCGTGACGGGTTGCGCGACCGCCACCGGCGGCGCTTATGGCGGTGGCTACTACACAGGCCGCACCGACGCCGATTCCGGCGCTTACGCGGATCGCGCCGGCTATGGACGCAGCGGCGTCACCGACAACGACCCGAGCGACCGCGCCGGCTACGGGCGTGGCGGCTATGCGGGCGTCACCGATCAAGACACGGGCGCTTACGCCGACCCTGCCGGACGCGGACGCGGTTCGAGCGGCGTCACCGATAACGATTCAGGCCCGTACGCCGACCCCGCCGGTCGTGGCCGCGGCGGTCGCACCGGCATGACCGATAACGATTCTGGCCCCTATGCCGATCCCGCCGGACGCGGTCGCGGCTCGGGCGGCCAAACCGGCTACACAGACAACGATTCCGGTCCATATGCGGATCGCGCCGGCTACGGACGTGGCGGGCGCGGCTATGGCGGCGGCAGCGGCTACACCGACAACGACAGCGGCGCGTACGCCGACCGTGCCGGCTATGGCCGCGGTGGCTCGCGCGGCTACACCGGCGTCACCGATAATGACAGCGGCCCGAACGCCGACCCCGCCAATTACGGGCGCGGCGGCCGCCGCTAGAAATTATCGCGCAACCAATTCCAAGCTTTGCCCATGGTGTCGCGCATCATCGACGCCACATGCGCCAAGCTCGGCGCGAAATGATCTTCGACGTCGGCGAGCTGTGGGTTGTCGAAGCGATGACGCAACAAGCCAGCGCTCGCCGCATAGCCCGGCCCCGCTTCGTATTGATCGAAGCCGCACAGATCATGCGGACGGCCCAGCCGCACCGGCATGCCCAGCACTTCCGCCGCTAATTCACGTACGCCCGGCATTTGCGCGCCGCCGCCCACAAGGATCGCGCGTTGCGGACCAGCCGCGCCCGAGAAGCCCGCGCGCGACAATTGCTGACGCGCCAGCAACAGCATTTCCGTCAAACGCGGCGTCAGCGTATCGACGATCACGCCGCGCAACGTCGTCGCCGCTTCCAAGCGCCCGTCCAAACCAAGCTTGGGCGCCGACACTGCTTCACGCGGATCGCACGCATTGCCGACAGCGCCGAAATGCAATTTCACGCGCTCGGCCGCGGCGAACGTCGTTTGCAGCTTCGCCGCCAGATCGCGCGTCATACGCACGCCACCGCCACACGCGACAGTCTCAGCGTAAACCAAGCCTTCAGCCGCATACGCCGCCAAGCCGATCGAGCCCGCGCCCAGATCGACAACAAGCGCGCCCATCTCGCGTTCTTCGGCCGTCATCACCGCAAGCGCCGCCGCTTGCGGCGCCGCGACGATCTCTTCGATTTCGGCGCCCGCCGCGCGTACGCACGATTTCAGCGCGCTCACAGCTGCATCCGGCGCGGTCACGATGCAGGCTTCAACCGCCAGCGTCTTGCCGCTCAAGCCATAGGGATCGTCGATCGGCTCGCCATCGTCGACCATGTAGCGCAGCGGTTCGATGTGCAGCACCGCCAGGTTCGGCGTCGGGCTCGCTTGCATCGCCGCGTTGATCGCCGCGTCGATGTCACGGCCGGTCACCGCGCCGCTCTTCAAACGCACCGCGCCGCGCGAAATGCGCGACGCCACACCCGGCCCCGAATACGACGCCACGACACGACGGATCGGCGCGCCAGCCATCGCCGCCGCCTCTTCGATCGAAACTTGAATAGCGCGCGCACACGCATCGAAATCCGCCGGCTTGCCGCTGGCGATCGCCGGCGCGGTTTGCACGCCAATACCCAACACGCGCATTGGCCGGTCCGGGTGCATTTCCAGCACTGGGTCGCGGCGCGCGGCCAAGCACACGGTTTTCGCCACACCCACATCCAGTGTCGCCACCAGAGGCGCCAAGGCTTCACGCGGCGCATCCTCGCGCGGCGCGCGCGTTTCGCGGACGGGGTCGTAAGCCAGAGCCATCACGCGCCTCCCAGAAGAGGCCGCAAGCCGCCGGCCAGCACCGGATGCACGCGAATGGCGACACGGTTCGGCACGCGCATATCGATCTGCGCCAGCGGGCGGTCGAGCAGCGCGTGTTCCGTCTGCAATTGTTCGAGTTGCGCCAGCGCCGCTTCCGGATGCTCCTCCGGCAGCGCCACCGTCGTCCCGCTCGTCAGTTCAACATTCCAGCGGCGATCGCCCACGCGCACCAGCGCACGCAAGTGCGCGCGAACCTGCGGCAGGCTCTCGAGCGCCGCCAGCATCGGCGGCGACGCGGGGCCGGCG
Source organism: Vitreimonas sp. (assembly GCF_036392335.1). Taxonomy (NCBI): domain Bacteria; kingdom Pseudomonadati; phylum Pseudomonadota; class Alphaproteobacteria; order Hyphomonadales; family Hyphomonadaceae; genus Vitreimonas; species Vitreimonas sp. Next base: position 5,616 of record NZ_DASVYD010000045.1, on the reverse strand, counting down.
CCTTGACCCACCACGAGCGGCAAATGCGCATGGTCCGCCGCGCGCTCGGTGAGCAAACGCTCGCCGTTCGCATCGATCACGGAAATCTCGCCATCTTCCTGCCAGCGCGCATATTCCTGACGGCGCTCGACTTCGATCAGCATGTCGTTCGGCCACAGGCGGCGCACGCGCACGCCCTGCACCCAATCCAGGCTCTCCACCCGCGTCTTCACGTCAGCGGGGTTGAGCGCGAGGATCGATTGACGCCCCTCCGGCACGATCAGCGCGCGCACCTCAGCCGCACGCGCCGGCGAAATTGCCGATGCGCCTTCGATCGTCGACACTTCAATCTCGTCGATCGCGAAACCCACATTGGCCGCCGCGCCATCCGCCGCGCGCGCAAACGCTTCGCGCACGTCAAACAGCGACGATCCAAGCCACGCCGCGCCGGCAACGCCAGCGCCCAGGAAAAACACCGCCCCGGTCAGCGCCAGCATCAGACTCTTGCCCGACACTTTCACGTCGTCGGGCGCTAAGCCGCCGCTCAATTTGATCTGCGCCAAGCGCGGCATCGAGCTCATCGACGGCGGCGGCACGGCTTTGCCACGGCGCGACCGCGGATGATCAGCATGCTGATTGCGCCCCGAGCGGCGCGCCCCTCTTACCGCTGGCATGACGCGTCTCCCAGGATCCAGGCGACGATGTCGTCATACGACATGCCAACATAAGCGGCTTGCTCCGGCACGAGCGACGTCGGCGTCATGCCCGGCTGGGTGTTCACTTCCAGCAGCGCGATCACATCGCGTTTGGGATCGTAACGGAAATCCGAGCGGGACACGCCGCGGCAGCCCAAAGCATGGTGCGCCGCTTCCGCGGCGCGCATCAATTGGTCTGCAATTGTCTGCGGAATTTTCGCCGGAATTTCGTGACGCGAGCCGCCTTCGGAATATTTCGCGTCGAAATCGTACCATTCGCCGGCCGGCAAAATCTCCGTCACCGCCAGCGCGCCGCGATCGTGCATCACCGCGACCGTCAGCTCTTGGCCGTCGATGAATTCTTCCACCAACACGTCGTCGCCGAAGGTCCAGTCCGGATCGAGCAATTGTTCGGGCGGGCGATTGGCGCCTTCGCGCACGATATAGACGCCGACCGACGAGCCCTGCGCGTTCGGCTTCACCACGTACGGCAGCGGCATCGGGTGCGCCTTGGCCGCCTCGTGGCGATCCATCAGCTTGCCCTTAGCCAGCGGCAGCCCGGCTTGCGCGAACACCGCCTTGGACTTGTCCTTATCCATCGCGATCGCCGACGCGAGCACGCCCGAGTGCGTGTAAGGAAGCTTTAAATATTCGAGCACGCCTTGCGTGCGGCCGTCCTCGCCCCATTCGCCGTGCAGCGCGTTGAACACCGCGTCTGGGCGCACGTCCGCGAGTTCGGCGATCCAGCCGGGATTCTGCGGATCGATTTCAATGACATCATGGCCAAGCCGGCGCAGCGCCGCCGCGCACCCAGCCCCGGAGCTTAAGCTCACAGGCCGTTCAGGGCTTAACCCCCCAAGAAGAACCACCACGCGCGCCATGTTCTGCGCCTCGAGACTAACCGACCAACCAACCAGCGCCCGGATCGACGCGTTTTCGCGCTCATTCCGAGAGTGTCATAATGAAACGCCTTGGGGTTAAGGCATCATGAGGGCGAGGCTCTTAGTTGCTGATTTTCATGGTAAATTTCCGTTCAACAGGATTGAGCTGGCTTAACCACATCACCGCGCGCATTGGCGTCCTCTATCCTTGGCATCCAATCAATCGATTGGATGAATACGCCGCGCGAAAACATTCTGCGGCATCCTCCCCGCACATCTCCTGTGTGCGAACGCGCGCTGGGCTGAGAGGCCGGCGCGCGTTCTTTTTGCTCCATCGCAATGCCGGGCCATTCGGCTGCATGATGCTGGCGGCATGAGTGGAGGCAGTGATGAGAGCCACAGGCATTCTGGGTCTCGCCGCATTGGCCCTGGCGCTGACGGCGTGCGCTACGCCGGAAGACGTCGCCGACCGTGAAACCGCGCGCCAAGCCGCACGCGGTCAAGCTTACGCGATCCAGAATTGCGCCGCCTGCCACGCCATCGAGGCCTACCAGGAAACTTCGCCCAATCCCGACGCTCCGGCGTTTGCGGAGGCGGCGCGCATGCCCGGCATGAACCGCCGCGCCCTCAATGCTTGGCTCAACACCCCCCATCCGAGCATGCCGAACCTCATTGTGCCGCCGGAACAGATCGACGAGCTGTCGGCCTATATTTCAACGCTCGAGAACTGACCGTGGTCGCGCACTGGAGCGGCGCCCGGCGCCGTGGAAATGGGCGCCCGTTTGAAGAGTTCACGCGACGCCGCCCGCCCACTTGGCGCCGCCACGCGAAGCCGGCCAGCGTCGCGTTCGCATGTCAGAACCCGTCGTCATTCTCGCGCCCAACGCCGCCGCCCTCAAACACGCACGCCGCGTCGCGGGCGATCTCTCCAAGCTCGGCTTCAAGGTCGAGGGCTGCGATGGCCGCATCACCGGCGCCGAAGTCGATCAAGCGCACAAGGTCGTGCTGCTCTGGACCAGCGGCCAAGCGCGCGGCCCCGCGCTCCGCGCCGCCGCACGCCGCGCCAAAGCCAACGGCAAACTCGTCACCGTGCGCGTCGATTCCACGCGCCCGCCGAAGGAAGCGGGCCGCGCCGTAAAGCTGCCGCGCGGCAGGCAAACCACGCGCGCATGGCGGCGTCTGCTCGGCCCGCAATCGCCGACGCCCGCGCAAACGCCCATCCGCCCCGCGCCGCGTAAACTCGAAAAGCGCGCGCGCCCGATGCGCGAACGCAGAGCCGCCGCGTCCACGACAGCGCCGACGTCATCAAAAGCTGCGACCCCGCCACCGAGGCCACAGACCATCGCCGCAAAGCCCGCACCCATGAAAGCGGCAGCGCCGCCGATCAGCGAAAAGCCAAAGCAGCGCGGCATAGGCGTGTTTGGCGTGTTGGTGACAACACTCTTCGTCGGCGCGCTCATCGCACTCGCCGCTGGCGCCGTCTTCTACGTCCGCGATCCCGGCTTCGCCGCGCAGGTCAACGCCTTCGCTGAGAGCTTGGATTAAGGGCGCCCCACGCGCTTGATTTCCCAATTCAGCTCAACGCCGTGCTTGGCCTTCACGGCCGCGCGCACGTCTTCGCCCAAGCCTTCAATATCGGCGGCTGTCGCTTCGCCCGTATTGATGAGAAAATTCGCGTGCTTCTCGCTCACTTGCGCGCCGCCGCGCTGGGCGCCGCGCATGCCCGCTTCATCGACCAGCTTCCACGCCGACAGCTTCTCGCCGCTTTCCAATTCCGGATTCTTGAACGTCGAGCCGCCCGTTTTCTCCCGGATCGGCTGCGACGCTTCGCGCCGCGCCGTGATCTCGTTCATGCGCGCTTGCACCGCTTCAGGACTGTCACGACGTCCCCGAAACACCGCCTGCATCCAGATGATCTTCCCGTCGAAGGCGCTATGGCGATAGGTGAAGCCCATATCTTCGACGCTGAACGTGCGCATCTCGCCAGTGCGATCAAAGCCCCACGCGGATTCCAACACGTCCTTCGTCTCGGCCCCATAGCAGCCTGCGTTCATGGTCAGCGCACCGCCGATCGTGCCAGGAATGCCGGCGAAGAATTCCAACCCCGCCACGCCCGCTTTCGCCGCGGCTTTCGCCACCATCGAGTCCAGCGCGCCGGCGCCGGCGACAATGCGCGCCTCAGGCGCATCGACGCTGTCAAAGTCGGCGACGATCTGGGCCCATTGCCGACCCGCCAAGCGGATCACGACGCCCGGCACGCCGCCATCGCGCACGATCACATTGGAGCCGACCCCCAAGACCGTGATCGGAATCTCTTCCGGCAACGCCCGCAGGAAGTCGGCCAAATCCTGTTCATCGGCCGGGATGAACAGCGCCTCCGCCGGCCCGCCGACACGAAACCAGGTAAACGGCGCAAGGCTCTCCCCACGCAGGATTTGTCCACGGACCGGCGGCAGGGCGAGTTCACTCATTCTTGATGCCGTATCGCAGGGATTTGAGCGCCGTCAACGCGCTGGGCGCCTCGCCGCCTGCAACTGACCCGTACATACTGGCGTTAAAGGAGTCCCCGATGAAACGTATGGGAATTGCCATCATCGCCGCTTTCGCGCTCTCCGCCTGCGCCACCAGCGAAAGCACCGAGACGACGTCCGCCGCCCGCGATTGCTTCCGCGCCGAGGACGTCAGCGGCTATAGCGTGATTGACGACCACAATATCGGCGTGCGCGTCGGCGCCAGCCGCAATTACGTGCTCTCCACCACCTGGAACGCGCGCGACCTCGACTGGACGCACGCCATCGCCATCCGCTCCAGCGCCGGCTTCATCTGCACCGGCAACGGCTTGGGCGTCGAAATCATCGGCGGCGAACCGCAGCAACGCTATCCCGTGACCAGCATCACCCGCGCGACCACGGATCAACCCGAGCCCACCGGCTCCTAAGCGCTGACCTTCAGCCCGGCGCGCAGAGCAATCCGGCCGAGCGCGCCTTTCACGATCACATCGAGCTGGCTCTTCGGCTGATAATCCGCCGGCGCTACGTAGCTCACGCGATCTTCCGCGATCAGCCGCGAAATCTTGTCCAACGAACGCGGCTCGGTCCATTGATACGGATCGAGCACCGCGATCGCGCAACCGCCTTGCTGTGTCACCATCCGCATCGACGGGATGTCGGTGTCGCCATCGCCGATAAAGATCATGCGCTCGAACGGCAGCGCGCGCGCATCGTCATGCACCCAGCGATTGATCGAGTCCGTATCCCAGACATTGTCGATGCCTTTGTTGATGCGGAACAGGAATTGCGTCTTGGTCGTGTAATTGATCGCCACACTCGGCCATTTCGCTTCGCCGTTCTTGTCGTAAAGAAAGCGCGAGGCGAACACGTTGCGAAACCGCGGAAACAGCGGGCAACCCTCGATCATCTCGTAAATGCCGGACGAGACGACGTAATGATCGAGCTGCAGTCCCAAATCATCGGCGAACGCGTCGACGCGATCGAACCAATGATCGAGCCCATCGAAGAAATCCGGATCGGCGCCGGTCTCCTGCAATTGCTTGCGCGTCACCGGATGCCCCGCGGCGCGCGCGCGATCGAGCATCAGATGCATGTAAACCAGGATCTCGTCCGCATCCTCGGCCTTGGAGAGGCGCTTCACCTCAAGCCAAAAGTCCGGATGCTTCATGCCGGCGATGTCGGGGATGAAGCTGCGCTCCTGCAGATTGCCCCGCGCCAACGTGCCGTCGAAGTCATACACAATCGCCGCCCGAAGCGGTTCGCGGATGCGCTTACGTGATGCCGTATCAGCCATCCCACCCGGCTGCCCAGAGTCGGGGGAGTCGTCAAATGTTGCACTGGCGAATTGATAAAGCGCCCCCGTCATCCCGTGGCTCGCGCAGCGAGAACCCGGGACCCAGGGCAACCAGCGCGTCGTTTGCCCTGGGCCCCGGGTTCGCTCTCGCTTCGCGAGATCACCCCGGGATGACGGCCGGCGCACTCAGCTCCCGTTCAGCGCACAATCCAATATGATGCACCCGCTACCTCGGAGACCATCTGTGCACATTCTCA